>WGMD01000001.1 GCA_016125255.1 Planctomycetota bacterium
AAGGGGATACGGCGATGCGGGCGGGCGGCGGGAGGGCGGCGCGGGCGGGCGCGCCGGTGCGCGGGGGGGACACGCCCCGATGAAGCGGGGCGTGCCGGGGGGCGCGAGGCGGGTTATCGGGGGTGGGCGGGGCGTGGGTGCGGGGGGTTTGGGGATTTGGTCGATGGTGTGTATTCGGACGTAGAATGGGTTTTGGCACACCGATGAAAGGTCAGGACATGAACGACGAAATGAACGGCAGCGGTCAAGGCGGATCGACGGGCGGCGGGCAGACGGGGGGTTCGAGCGGTCGGGGGCCGATTGATCCGCGCGGGGTGATGGCTCCGCCGCCGCCGCCGGGGGGCGGGGGGTATTACGGTTATCCGCCGCCGCCGCCGCCCCCGCGCCGGGGGCTGTTCGGCGGGCTGAGCAAGGTGGGGGCGGTGTTGTCGCTGGGCGTGTTCGTGTTCCTGCTGGGCTTCTATGCCGCCCTGTTCCAGCTCAACCGCGGCAGCGGTCTTCAGTCCTCGACGTATCGCGAAGGCACGGGCACCGACACGATCGCCGTCATCCCGATTCGCGGCACGATCGGCTCCGACACCGTCAGCTACGTGCACGAAGCCGTCGACGCCATCATGAAGGACAAGAACGTCAAGGCGGTCGTGCTGCGCGTGCAGAGCCCCGGCGGCGGGGCGTCGGCGTCGGATCAGATTCTCCATGAACTCAACCATCTGCGCAAGGAGCGCAATCTGCCGATCGTCGCCAGCTACGGCGACTACGCCGCCAGCGGTGGCTATTACGTGTCGTGCCAGAGCGACTACATCTTCGCCGAGCCGACGACGATCACCGGGTCGATCGGCGTGATCGCGCAGGTGCCGACGATGCAGGATTTGCTGCAAAACAAGCTGGGCGTGAAGTTCGAGACGATCACGGCCGACGGCGCCCCGCAGAAGGAAGTGGCCAACAACATGTTCCGCGACTGGAACGATGCGGACCGGAAGGTGATGCGCGATCTGGTGAATTCGATTTACGAGCAGTTTGTGAGCGTCGTGGCGGAGGGTCGCAAGAAGGTGATGGGGCCGGACAAGGTGTCGGAACTGGCGACGGGTCGGATTTACACGGCCAAGGAGGCGCTGGCGGCGAAGCTGGTGGACGAGATCGGGTATCTGGACGCGGCTTTGGACAAGGCGACGGCGCTGGGCGGATTCGCGGAGAAGGATCCGCCGGTCGTGTTTTATCAGCCGCGGGCGACCTTGCTTCAGATGCTCGGCGTGTCGGGTCCGTCGCCGCGGCGCTCGTCGCTGGAACTGCTTGAGACGGTGCTGGATGCGGACGGGGCGCGGAAGTGGATGACGGAGTTGTCGGTGCCGCGGGTGATGTACCTGTTTCAACCGTGATGGCGCGGGCGATGAGCGACGTTCCGACAGGGATTTACACCTTGCAAAGCCCCGAAAAGGGCGATAGACTGTTTCATACGAGGCTGGTCGAAGTAGGCATGCGAATTTCCAGCCCCGGCGGCGGCGAATCACATCCATATTCGCGCCGACAGGTCGATCGCCCGCAAAGCTTTTTCGGTTTGCCAAGGCGACATGACACATACGGATGGCGCGACAGGCCCTGGGCCCACGACGAAAGGACTGGCTGGCTATGCTCGAAGACCTGAAGGTGAAACTGAGCGACATGGCGGAGAAGATGAAGGTCGGCGGCAGCCGGGATTGGATCAATCAGAACTCGGCGGTGGTGACGGTGGCGAGCGTGGTGGTGCTCGTGCTCTCGCTGGCGATCATCATCAACCAGGGCCGCGGACACGCCGCTCCCGCGCCCGGCAACGCCTACTTCTACGACACCGTGACCAAGGAATACTTCATCGACTCGGCGACGAAGATTCCCCCGATCACCAGCCCCGCGGGCAACGAAGCGGTGCGGGCGCACTTCTTCACCTGCGGCGAGTGCACCGACAAAACCAAGGACGAGGGCGGGGAGCGCTTCATCGGGTACTATGAAAAATACACGCCCGATGTAAAGGAAAAGCTCGAAAAGAACGCTCAGCAGTTCGAGTTTTACGAGGAGGCGTTCCAGGGCCGGTTGTACTCGCCCGATGGCGTCCGCTGGACCGCCGCCGAATCGCCGACGGGGTTCAAGCTGGTGGAGGAACTCCAGCAGAAATGCCCGGCAAAACAATTGCGTTATTGTCCGCCCAAGTGACAAAGCGCGTGTATAATGAAATTGGTGACCGCAGCCCCGGTTTTCCCGGGGCTGCTTTTTTGGATGAATGGGACGGAGAGACCTCTGGTGGACCCCAGCGATGAATCCCGCTCGCCTTTCACGCCGCCGCGCCGGTCCGTCCGGATGCGCGTGCGGGAATGGATGCATCGCAAGGCGGCCTCGCTGACGGGGGCGGCGGTGATGATCGCAGTGGCGGGGCTGGCGCTGATGGTCGCCCTCAATCCGAGCAAGAACAATCGCATGGACGACGCCACCCGCCCCTCGCCGGGGCAGGCGTGGTTCTACGACACGACGACCGGCGTGTACTTCACCGAACTGGCCACACGTGTCCCGCCCATCGTTTCCCCCGCCGGCAATCCCGCCGTCCGCGCCCATTTTTTCACCTGCGGTTCGTGCGAGGACGATGCGGAGCGCTTCCTGGGCTATTACGAAAAGTACACGCCCGAGGTCAAACGCCGCCTCGAAAACGCGCCTGAAACCTTCGAATTCTACGAAGAGGCGTTCAACGGCCGGCTCTACTCCGCCGACGCCCAACACTGGGTCGAAGCCGAGTCGCCCGACGGTCTGAAGATCGTCGAACGCCTTCAGGAAAAGTGCCCCTCCCGTAGTCTGCGCTACTGCCCGCCTCAGTAACCCTCAGGCGCGTGGACTTCAGTCCACGCGCGCCCGCGCCTACCATCGGGTATGGCCCCGATGCGTCATCGCATGCATCCTCGCTTATGTCTCGCCGCGCTTCTGAGCGTGCTGGTTGTTCGTGTCGCCCTCGCCGATGACACGCAGGTCTACCACGCCGCCGACACACTCAACGTCGGCAAGGTCGAAACCGACGCCGCCCGTGCGGCGTTGGCGCAGCTCACTTGGGCGCCGCGGAAATTCGATGTTTGCGTCGGCCCGGTCGATGAGGATGATCTGGATGCCAAGGCGCTGGTGACGTTCGCTTCGCCGCGACCGTCGGGCGATCCGGCGCTGCCGTACAACACGGTGTACATGGAGTGGTTCGCCGCTCAATTTCCTGCACGAACGCACGAGCCGGCGCGTCATCCGGCGGTGGTGATCCTGCCCATTCTCAACGGCGACATGATCCTGGCGCGCGGCGTGGCCCGCGGGCTCGCCCAGCGGGGCATCGACGCGTTCGTGATGCAGATGCCCGGTTACGGCCGGCGGGAGGGCGACAAGCCGTGGAATGACGCGTCGACCATCTTTCAAAGATGGAAGCAGTCGATCGCCGACGCCCGCCGCGCCCGCGACGCCATCGCCGCCCTGCCGCCCATCGACCCGGCCCGCATCAGCATTCAGGGCACCAGTCTGGGCGCCTTCATCGCCACCGTCGCCGCCGCGCTCGACGCCGGTTTCGACAATGCCTTCCTCGTACTCAGCGGCGGGCATCTTTACGACCTGTTCCACAACGGGCAGCGCGAAGCGCAATGGATCCGCCAGGCCATGCTCCGCGCGGGCATCGACGATGACACGCTCAAGCGCGAGTGCGATCTGCTCGATCCGCTCAACCTCGCCGATCGTCTGCCGGCCAAATCGACGTATCTCATCAGCGCTTCCGCCGATCAGGTCATTCCGCGCGCCAATTCCGATGCACTGGCCGCCGCGGCGCATCTGAGCGGGGAGCATCGGCGCATCTTGACCGGCGACCATTACACGATCCTGCTGTATCTGCCGTGGGAAGTGCGGCGGATGGCCGACGAGATTCACGCCGACTCGAAACCGTCGCCGTGATTGCCTACGCTATGGGTCCATGAATCCACTGATCCAACTGCAATCCAAGCGCAACGCCGAGATGCGCCGCGGTCCCGACAGCGGGTCCGCTCATCGCCGCCGCGTCACCGCCGAGATGACCCGCGGGTTCGAGCCCGGCTCGCTGCGCGCCTGCGTTCTCGGGGCCGGCAACTGCCGCGACCTGGCGCTGGCGCAGCTTGAGGAAACCTTCGCCGAAATTCACCTCGTCGACATCGACGGCGAAGCCATGTCCGCCGGCGTCGCCGCCCAGCACACCGCCCATCCCGAACGCATCAAGCTTCATCCCGACATCGACCTCACCGGCGCGCTGGACACGCTCGCGACGTGGACCCGCACGCATCGCCCGACCGACGATCAGATCAACGCTTTGATCGAGCGGCTCCGCTCCTCGCCGGCGCCCGAAGTGGGCGGGCCCTTCGACCTCGTCGCCTCCGTGTGCACGATGAGCCAGATCATCGAAGCCGCCGTCGTGACGCTCACCCCGCAGCACACGCGCTTCAGTCAGCTCGTCGCCGCCCTGCGTCATCAACATCTTCGCCAGCTCGTCGAACTCACCAAGCCCGGCGGATACGGGCTGCTCGTCTTCGACTTCGTGGCGTCCGACACCGTGCCGAACCTCGGCCGATTCACCGAAGAAGACCTCACCAAGGCCGCCGCCGCCTTCATCGCCCAGGGCAATTATTTCCACGGGTCCAGTCCGCCCGCCGTGGCGTCGCTTTTCGACCGCGACCCCGTGCTCAGCCCGCATATCGAACTGGCGCAGCTCATGTGTCCCTGGCTCTGGGACCAGGGCAGCCGCATCTACGCCGTCGCCGCCGTGAAGTTCAAGAAAAAGGCATGAAGCGCGGCAATCAATCACCGGGCGAGCCGGTGGATTGATACGTGCGCAACTGCTCCATCATGTCGCGCACCGCCTGTTCGAGTTCGTCGATCGCTTCGCTGATCTGCGCCCCGTTCGCCTCGCGCCCGAGTTGTTCGACGCGCAGCGCCGCCCGGGAAGCCCGGCTGGCGACGAACAGGCGGCTCGTGCCTTTGATCGAGTGGGCGGCGCGGACCAGCGACGGGATGTCCCCCGATTCGTACGACCGTCGCACCGTGTCAAGAAGCTGCGGCGCCTCCTGTAAAAACACATCGATCACCTGAAGGAAAATATCGTGGCATCCGTCAAGGTGTTCCAGCGCCAGCTCGAAGTTGACCTTCGTTTCGTCGACCGCTTCGTCCGCCGGCGCTTCGGTCATGCGGCTCACCGCACGGTCGCCCCGGTGCCGGGCGATCACTTCCATCAGCGCGCTGCCGCGGAACGGCTTGGCGATGTAGTCGTCCATCCCCGCGTCGATGCAGCGGTCCCGGTCGCCGATCATGGCGTTGCCCGTCATGGCGATGATCGGCACATGGGCGCCGGTCCCCTGTTCGTTCTCACGGATGCGACGCGTCGCCTCGTACCCGTCCATCACCGGCATCTGCACGTCCATGAGCACCAGATCGAACGGCTCCTTGTCGAGCAACTGCAGCGCCTCGAGCCCGTTGGCCGCCACCGCCACCTTGTGCCCGCGCGTTTCGAGCATGCTCACCGCCACGCGCTGGTTCGTGATCCCGTCCTCCACGAGCAGCACCTTCAGGGGATCGCTCGTCATCACCACCGCGCTTTTGACCATGGCCTCCGCCTCCGCGGCGTGCGAGAAAATCTGCACCACCGCGTCGAGCAGATCCGACTGCTTGACCGGCTTGACCAGACAGCGCGCGATCCCCAGCTCGCGCATCCGGTCCGGGCTCGCGGCGTGACCGGCGGAGGAAAGCATCACGATCTGCGGCTGCGTCAGCGTCGCGTCCCGACGAATCTCCGCCGCCATCTCCAGCCCGCTCATCCCCGGCATCATCGCGTCCGCCAGTACGAGGCGATACGGCGTGCCGCGCTCGCTGGCCAGACGCAGCGCCGTCAGCGCCTCGCCCGCCCCGGCCACCACGCGCGGGCTCATCTTCCATCCGAACACGATCTCCTGAAGAATGTTCCGGTTCGTCTGATTGTCGTCGACGATCAGCACGGGCATGTTCGCCAGCGACTGCTCCGACAGATGCCGCGCCGGCTGGGCGTCGGCGATCTCGAAGGCCGCGGTGAAGTGAAACGTGCTGCCGTGCCCCAGCTCCGACTCGACCCAGATGCGCCCGCCCATGAGCCGCACAAGCTGCGCCGAAATGCTCAGCCCCAGCCCCGTCCCGCCGTACTGCCGCGTCGTCGAGTTGTCGCCCTGGCTGAAGGCGTCGAAGATCGCCGCGAGCTTGTCGGCGGCGATGCCGATGCCCGTGTCGCGCACGCTCAGATGCAGCACGACCCGCTTGGCCTGAATCTCGTCGGTGAGCACGTCCACGACGACTTCGCCGCGATGGGTGAACTTGATGGCGTTGCCCACGAGGTTGACGATGATCTGCCGCAGCCGGCCGGGATCGCCCACCAGCGCCTCAGGCGCCCCGGGCGCGATGCGGTGCGCCAGCTCGATGCCCTTGGTGCTGGCCCGCACCGCCATCGCCTGAAGCGTGTCGCCCACGACGTCGCGCAGCAGGAAACGGATATGCTCGAGCTCGAGCTTGCCCGCCTCGATCTTGGAGAAATCCAGAATGTCGTTGAGCAGGCGCATCAGCGCGTCGGCCGACTGATCGACGACGCGAAGATATTCGCGCTGCTGTTCGGACAGCGGGGTGTTGAGCAGCAGTTCGGTCATGCCGACGATGCCGTTCATCGGCGTGCGGATTTCGTGGCTCATGTTGGCCAGGAATTCGCTCTTGGCGAGCGTGGCCGCCTCGGCGAGTCGGCGGGACTGCTCCAGTTCGACGGCGGTTTTCTGGAGCCGTTCGGTGCGCTGGGCCACGAGCGTTTCAAGCTCTTCGTGATGCTGCCTCACTTCCGCCGACATCGTCTCGAACGCCCGCGCCAGCTCGCCCACCTCGTCGTGCGAGCCGACGGGCAGTTGCAGGTCGGTGCGGCCCTCGGCGTGGGCCTTGACCGCCCGCGTCATCTGCGCCAGCGGGCGCGTCAAGGACCGGGCGAACAGGCCGCCGATGATCAGCGACCCTGCCAGCAGCGCGACCCAGACGATGACGGCCGACCGCTTGGCCTGGGTGGAACCGCTGGTGATCTCGCCGTAGTCCGCCGATTTGATGAGGGCGATGTATCGTTGGGGATGATCCGGATCGAAGTGCACGGTGTCGAAGCTGGAGGCGACCTTGTGTCCATCCGCGGCGGTCTGCACCAGCGTAATCGGCTCCTCATCAAGGTGTGCGGACTGAAAGATATGGGTGTAGGAGGGAAAGTCTTCGCTGGCCAGATGGCGCTGCCCGCGATCGAAACCGAAGGTCATGGCCGAATCGGGGTGCAGCAGGTAATCGCCCTGATCGTTGGTGACATAAAGGGTTCGACCGGCGGGGATGGTGCGGAGCATGGCGGCGAAGACGGGGCGCATGTCCAGATTGATGACGATGATCCCGGCGATCGCACCGGTTTCGTCGGTGACGGGCGTGGCGGTGCGGAGGACGGGCATCGGGGGATCGACGATCCGGCCGCGCTCGCGGTTGAGTTCGATGGGCGAGATGTAGAGCGCCCCGGGCTTGAGCGCGACGGTTTCCTTGAAATAGGGGCGCGAGCCCTTGGCCTGAAGTTCGTCATCGGGCGTGACGCGCGGCTCGTCGCCGGCGACCTGTCGATCGACGCGCACAATCTCCCGGCCCTCGCCGTCGGCGCTGATGAGGCGGATCTGGACATAGGACGGTTCGGCACGGAGGACGGCGGTGAAGATACGGCCCAGTCGCATGCGCCAGGCGGCTTCGGTGGAGGTGTCGACGGGATCGATGCCCCCATGATGCCGGGCGCGGAAGATGCCGGGAACGGGGGGCGTGTCGGCGATGGCGAGGGTCATGCGTCGGACTTCGGCGATGCGTGTGTCCAACTCCGTGCCGGCGCGGTGGACGCCGAAGGTCAGCTCGTCGATTTCGCGGTCGATGAGTTCGCTGTCAAAGCGCTGGGTGGTCCAGACGCCGATGACGCCGCCGCTGATGACCAGCAGCAGGCCCACGAGCAATCCGATTTTGACGCCGATGCTCAAACCGCCAGGCGATCGGTTCATGAGATGAACTCCACGGAAGTCACTTAACGGCGGACGGGCGAACATGACCCGGCGACGCCTCCACTCCGTAAGATAAGGCGGTGGGGCTGTGTGTTCAATGGGACGCGGTGCCATCTATGTTACACTCTTGTCATGCCGCGACCGATGCCGCCGAAGTTGACGGACGATGAAGCGCTCCAGCGGGCGCGTGCGGTGATGGAGGCGGATCGCTTTCCGCATCTGGCGACGATTGATGATGATCAGCCGCGCCTTCGTCCGGTGTCGCCGGTGCGGACGGATGTCGAGCGGTTCGTCGTGCATGTGGCGAATTTGCGGATGTATCACAAGACCGTCGAGCTGGCGGCGAACCCGCGCTGCGAGTTGTGCTACGTCGATGATCGCCATGATCAGGTGCGGCTCACGGGCGTCGCCCATGTCGAAACCGACCGCGCCCTGCTCGAAGACATCTGGCAAACCAACCCGCTGCTCCGCCAATACCTCGGCTCCCCCGACAACCCCGCGCTGATCGTCTACCGCATCGAACCCACCCGCGTCCGCTACATGCAGGAATGGGCGCTGGAGTATTATGAAGTGTGGAGTTAGGAGGGAGCGGGGGGCGGGGTTTGGGGATCGGGGTTTAGCGGCGGGGCAACACCCAGCGTTCTTGTTTTCGTTTCGCAAACCACAAAAATATAACAACTTATAAAATCAATCCCATTTTATCCAAACCAAAACGAACACTTGTTTCATTCATTCGTATGAACTCGTGGCTACACCAAAAGGTGCGCCGCGGGCGTGTGCCCGGGGCGGGTATTGAGACGACTTTTTCAAGGAGTTGGCCATGAAACGGATCAACAAGAGCAAGTGGTTCAAGGTGGCGTTGCCGGCGATGGCGCTGGTGGGAATGTTGGGCATGGGCGCGACGGCGGCGAAGGCCGACGGACGCGGGCCGGAGATGCGACGCGGCGGACCGGTGACGGTCGTCGCGCCGGCACGTCCGGTGGTCGCGCGCCCGGCCCCAGTCGTGGTGACCCAACCCGTCATCGTCGAGCCGGTTCGCACGCTGACCGTCGGCGCTCAGATCATCTTCGGCACGCCCAACACCGCCATCGTGATCGGCAGCACCTATGGCACGCCGGTCTACACGACGGTGCCCGTCTGCCCCCCGCCCGCCCCGGTGATCATCGACCGTCATGACGGCCGCTTCGATCACGACCGGTACGATCATCGCCGCTTCGATCACGATGATCACCGCGGATGGGATCATCACGACCGCTTCGACCGGCACGATGATCGGTGCAGGTAACTGAAACTCACACGCTGCGAAGCGCAGCGGGACAAAACGGACGGAGCTCGTGGCTCCGCCCGTTTTTTTGTGCGCGACAAAAAAAGCGGGGGCACTGAAGTGCCCCCGCCTCATTCATGTGCGATCGAGCTTTTCGAGTTTGCGCTGCACGAGCGTCGAGAGCTTCTTCGCCGCGTGCGTGATGGCGTTGTACAGATCGTCGGCGACGTCTTCGACGATCATCGGCTGATGATGCGTGAGCCGCACTTCCATTTTGACATGCTTGTCGTTGCCCGCCTTGTGGGCGTTTTCATCGTGCAGATGCACCTCGACGCGCGTGACCTGATCGGCCCACCGCTTCAGCGCCGCCGTGACTTTCTCCGTGACATGCTTTTCGATGGCCGGGCTGTTTTGCCCATCGCTGTCGTTGATCAGAATCTGCATTCGATGTGCTCCTTGTCGGACGAATACGGGGTCGAAAACCTCAACGTATCATACGCTCGACAAGGCCGATTGTTTGCTCGGTGACAATACGTATCACTTCATTTGCCAACGGTCGTTCGGTTCCATGATCGATCGCGGAACGGGGCTGCTCAGCCATGTTTTCGCCGCGTCGTCGTGTTTGAGATACGCATCCCAGAACGCGGTCGACAGGGCGATGATGACTTTGTGATGGTTAACATTTCGGCCGTGCTTGTCGCCGGGCAGGGCGCGGTCGCTGAAGGCCGAGTGCTCCGCGCCGTCGAGCACGAGTTCGTACTTGTCGCCGGTCGGCAGGGCCGGGTACACGCCGAGACGCGACGCCATGTCCGCCCCGCCGATCGGCGCGATGTCCTGCGTGCCGGTCATGCACATCCACGGAATCTTCACCGACCCGAACGCGTGCGACGCATCCCCGCCGCGCGGCGTGCTGGGGCTCATGGCGATCGCCGCCTTGATGCGGCCATCGGTGAGCGTCAGTCGTCCCGTGCGCCCGAACACTTCGCCGCTGACCGCCTGCGTCGTCACCGCGCCGAACGAATGGCCCGACATGCCGATGTGCTCCATGTCGAGTCGGCCCATCAGCGCGTGCCCCGTTTCCTTGTTCCATTTCGCCAACTGGTCCAGCACCGCCGGCACATCCTTGGCCCGGAGCACGAAGTTCTTGAGGTCAGCCGCGGCGCTCAGCGCCTTGAATCGCTCCGCCGGGGCCGCATCCTGCCACACCGCGCTGTCCGACCCCGGATGCTGGAGCACGACCGCGACGTACCCGCGTTTCGCCCAGTGCTCGTTGCAATACACGTAATGCTCGCGCGACCCGCCGAGACCCGGCGAAAAGACAATCACCGGGGCGGGGGCTTTGGACACGGGCAGGTACACGCGAATCGGGACATCACGATCGCGGTCGGCATCATGAACGGTCAAATCAACCGTGGCGATCTTCGCCTCCGCATCGACCGCCAGCGGATCGTACCCGTCCGCCGCCCGAACCGACGCCGGCAACGCCACACCGATGATCAACGCCCACAACCGCCATTTGATCCGCATGACCAAGCTCCTGTCTTCAATCCGACTTGACCAATGACAAATGCCCAATGCCTATTCACCAATTTCCGCCCCCCCCATGCTACCCCCGTCGCCATACAAAGTTGCGATGGACCCGCGGGTTTGCAGGAACGCACCGATCCCGCCTACCATCAGGGGCATATGTCCAACGTGCAAACACCAGCGTTGTTCGATCTGAAAGCGATGATGGACGCCGAGGCGGCCGAACCGCTGGGCCTCATCGCCGAGCATGTCAATCCGACCTTCGCCAAGGTCCTCAAGGTCCTCGGTTTTGACATTCACTACACCCATGGCCGCGGCGCCCATCTCTTCGACGAACAGGGCAACGCCTACCTCGACGGACTCGGCGGGTTCGGCACCTTCGCCTGCGGACGCAATCACCCCGTCATTCGTGACGCACTCAAGCAGGCGATGGACCTCGATCTCCCGAACCTCCCCAAGTTCGGCCCGCCCGTGCTCAGCGGGCTGCTCGCCAAAAAGCTCATCGACCTCGCCCCCGGCGAACTCGACACCGTCTTCTTCTGCAACAGCGGAGCCGAGAGCGTCGAGACCGCCATGAAGTACGCCCGCGCCGCCACCGGACGCGATCGCATTCTCTACGCCAGCAAGGCCTACCACGGCCTGACCTTCGGCGCCCTGTCCCTCAACGGCTCCAAAGACTTCCGCGCCGGGTTCGGACAACTGCTCGACAACTGCACCGAAGTCGCGTTCAACGACCTTGACGCCCTCGAAGAAAAGCTGCGGCACAACAACGTCGCCGCCTTCATCGTCGAACCCGTGCAGGGCAAGGGCGTGTTCGTACCCGATGACCACTACCTGCGGGCAGCCCTTGAACTGTGTCACAAATACGGCGCCCTGTTCATCGCCGACGAAGTGCAGACGGGCTTCGGGCGCACCGGCAGGATGTTCGCCTGCGAGCACTGGGGCATCGAGCCGGACATCATGTGCACCGCCAAAGCCCTGTCCGGCGGATACGTCCCCGTCGGCGCGACGCTCAGCAAGCGATGGATCCACAACAAGGTGTTCAGCTCCCTCGATCGCGTGCTCGTGCATTCGACGACCTTCGGGCAGAACGACATGGCGATGGCCGCGGGGCTGGCGACGCTGCACGTCCTCCAATCCGAACGCATCGTCGAGAACGCCGCCGCCATGGGCCAGCGCATCATGGCCGGCTTCCGCTCCATGATCGACCGCTACGACATGGTCAAGGAAGTCCGCGGCAAGGGACTGATGATCGCCGTCGAATTCGGCCCCCCCAAGGGCCTGACCCTCAAAGCCGGCTGGACCCTCCTGCACAAACTCGATCAGGGCCTCTTCCCCCAGGCGATTCTCATCCCCCTCCTGACCGATCACCGCATCCTCGCCCAGGTCGCCGGTCATCACATGGACGTCGTCAAGTTCACGCCCCCCCTCGTCATGACCGAAGCCGACGCCGACCACCTCATCGACGCCATGGACAAAGTCGTCGCAAGCTGCCACAAATTCCCCGGCCCCGTCTGGGAAGTCGGCAAACGCCTCGGCCAACAAGCCCTCAAACGCTGACCCCCGCGCACCGGCGCGCCCGCCCGCGCCGCCCTCCCGCCGCCCGCCCGCATCGCCGTATCCCCTTGAAAATCCCGCCCTTTTTCCCCAATCCCGCGCGCATCGGCGCGCCCGTGCGCACCGCCAAACCTCCCGCGTCACCTCCATGCGACGCTTTTCCACGACTTACATCACCGCGCGCGCACCGGGCGCGCACTTGTGTCATACCGATGCGCCATTCGCGCAACCACTATGCGAAAACCGACAAAATCCCGCCCCGCCCATACCCGCTTTCCCCTCACCCCGAACCCCCTTCCCCGACCCCCGATCCCACGTTTTTTTCCTCCCCATGTACAGAACGCCCCGTTTTGCGTGAAGATAACCCCCGGACCCCAAGGCGCAGTGCAAGAGACGACATGACCATTGAGCAAGACATCGTTGTCCGAGCGCTCGTGCGCGAGCGCGTGTCGCTGCTGGCGTACATCGATTCGATCGTGCGCGACGATCACATGGCTGAGGACGTCTTTCAGGATGTCTGCGCCCTGGCGGTCGCCAAGCGCGAGGAGATCGAGAACGAGGTCCACCTGATGCGCTGGCTTCGCAAGACGGCCCGCTTCCGCGCTTCGCATGCCATGCGTCAGCGCTTCGCCCAGCCGATGCTCTTTGACGGGGCGCTGCTCGATGAGATGGACGGCCTCTGGGACGAGCACGAAAGCGCGCACGCCGATGCGGTCACCGCCGCGCTCAAACACTGCCTCGCCAAGCTCAGCCCCTATGCCCGCAAGCTCGTGAATCTCCGGTATGCGCAGGGCATCAGCGGGCAGGCGCTGGCGGCGGCGGTCGGCCGGCAGGTCAACGCGGTGTACGTCGCGCTGACGCGGATTCATCGAGGGCTCGGTCAGTGCATTCGCCAGCAGATGAAACATGAATGATGCGCTGGAAAGTCTGACGCTGCGCTACCTGGACGGGCTTTGCTCCGCCGGGGAATGGTCGCGGCTTCAGTCGACCCTGCGCGGCGACGCGGCGGCGCAGCGGCGCTTCGTCGGGTTCTGCCTGGAGCGCCGGGCGATGCGCGAAGCGCTGAGCCGCAAGGGATCCATCGAGGCGCTGACGGGGACGCTCGTCCCGTCGGTCCGGGCGCGATGGGGCGGCGTGGCGACATGGGCGGCGGCGGCGATGATCCTGCTGGGCGTGACGGCGGGGCTTTGGCGGTGGTCACAGAACACTTTAAAACCCGGGGCGAACGGCGAAGCGGCGCCTGTCGCGATGATCACGGACCTGCGCGGCGCGACATGGGCCGGTGAAGCGGATGCGCCGGCGGTCGGGACGCCGCTGCGGGCGGGCGAAGTGGAGCTGACAAGCGGGTCGGCCCAGATCATGCTCGATCGCGGCGCGGTCGTCGATCTGATCGCGCCGGTCCGGTTGAATCTCATCGACGCCAATCAGATGTCCGTGCATGAGGGCCGGGTCGCGGCCTGGGTCCCCGAACAGGCGCACGGGTTCACCGTCCGCACGGCCGGCGGAAGCGTCGTCGACCTCGGCACGGCGTTCGACCTGTCGGTCACACGCGCCGGCGCGATGGACGTCATGGTCCGCGTCGGTCAGGTGCGGCTCGATCTGCCGGGGCGCCCCGCACGGATTCTCACGGCCGGTGACGGCGCGTACGTCGAAGCGCCCGGCGCGACGGGGACCGGCGATGCGGCCGTCATGATGCGCCGCGCCCTGCTGCACGAGGACTTCGAGACGGTGGCGGATACGGCGGAGCTTGCCAGGCGCGGTTGGACCTTCCGTCAGCTCACCGAGCAGCAGACGATCCGCATCGTCGAGCCGACGCGCAGCCAGAGCGGCGGCGGGACGAACGTCGTGGAGCTTTCGGACATGGACGGGACGAAGGATCTGTATTCGCCGCGGCTTGAGCATGATCTGGACATCGATGCGTCGCGCCCGCTCAAGATCGGATTCGACTATCTGGTGGCGGGCACGTTCACGGAGAATCCGTCCGTGCTGCTGGGCTCGCGCGGGAGCGGCGATCCGGTCGTGCTGGGCGTGCTGCTGGCGTACCCCGATGCGGTTCAGCCGTACGCCGCCCTGCGTCAGGCCAACAGCACGTCCGCGAAGATCGGGCTCATCGAGACGGGCGCGTGGCATCACGTGGACATCGTCATCGACCCCGTGCAGCTCGGACAGCGGACATGCACGATCACGATCGCCCCGGCGATGGATGCGGGCGCGAAGATGACGACGCGGACGACGATCAGCGCGACGGCGCCTTTGGAGCGGATCACCTGGCTATTCAACATGCCGCCGGCTCGGGGCGGGCGACTGCTTTTGGACAACGTGGACATCACCCAGCCGCTCGACGCGGCGAACGCCTCCCTGGATGGGAAGCAATGAAGGAGACACGCATGAAGAGGCAACAACGGTTCGGATGGATTTTCGTGATGGTGCTCGCCGCCGCCGGGCCGCTCAAGGCGAACACGATCGTCGTCGCCGACAATTTCGAAGGACAGACCGCCGGCGCGGTCCCCACCGGGCATAACTGGGTGGTGAGCAGCACCACGGCGACGCAGACCGTGCTCGTCAATGGCGCGCAACAGTCGCCGTTCGGGCAAGCCGGCGACAGCAAGTCCGTCGAACTCAAGGATCAGGACAACACCGCCGGGCTCTTCAGTCAGAAGCTCGAGAACACGACCGCCCTGCCGACCAACGCCGACTTCTCCATCCAGTTCGACATCAAGTGCGTCACGCTCTCGGAAAACCCCTCGTTCCTGCTTTACGATTCGACCAACACGGTCGCCATTCAATTCGGCTTCGCCTATCCCATCGCCGCCGGTCAGGGACAGATTTTCTACAACGATGGGTCCACCCCCACCTCCCAGCGCATCGTGCTCGAATCGACCGTGCAGAATCAGTGGTACCGCATGACGATGCGGATTCACAATCTCACGAACGGCGTCGACGCATGGGACCTGCGGATTCAGCGTCACGACGGCACGAGCATCGTCGCGGACAACCTGTATACGAATCTCGATTTCCGCGCGGACGTATCGAACATCACGCTGGCGCGCTTCGTGTTCAACACCGGCCCGAGCCAGGGCGGGGACCTGCTCATCGACAACTACCTGGTGGTCATCCCCGCTCCCGCCGCGCTGCCGGGGGGACTGGCGCTGATGGCGCTCGTGATCCGCAGACGCCAATGAACATTGATGAAATACATGGCGCGGCGTGTGTTCATTTAGCGGCGGGGCTTGCCCCGCGCGGCTCGATGCGCACCCAACCGCGCGGGGCAAGCCCCGCCGCTAAATGGACGCGCGGGGGCTTCACGCTCATCGAACTGCTTGTCGTCGTGAGCATCATCGCGCTCTTGATCGCGATTCTGCTCCCGTCGCTCACCAAGGCGCGCGCCAGCGCGAAGATGCTCGTGTGCCTGTCCAAACAGCGGCAGGTTTACACCGCGTCGACGATGTGGAGCTTCGACAACAAGCAGTGGCTCGTCCCCGCCACGTTCTACAAGAAGCTCGACAAGTACAACCTGCCCTGGCCCAGCGAGATTTTCCGCTGTCCTGAAGTGCCCAACTGGATCGACCCCAACAATCAGAAGTGCATCGGCATCAATCAGAATCTGTGCATGCCGACCGACGGGCCGGGCGGGGCGTACAAGGGACTGGTCGTCTGGAACTGGGGGCCGGGCGATGTGTTCTACAACACGCACGCCAATGCGCGCGACATTGATGTGAAGCATCCCGACCGGTTCATCTACTTCGGCGACTCCGAAAGCGCGGCCGGCGGGTATGTGCTGGGGTATTGGTGGAACGCCTTGAACGGCCGGCGACATGACGGCAAGGCGGACCTGCTCTGGATCGACGGTCACGGCACGTTCGAGCCCGACGACTACGTCTACACGCTCATCCCCGGCGCCGCGGGCGGGGGCCTGCCCTACTTCCGCACGGGCACGCCGTGAAATTTTTTTTCGATTCGCGGTGAGATCGCAGCGGCATCGGCGATTACAAGGGTGGAGGCAACGCAATTCGCGCTGACGCCCGGTCGCCGCATGACGCAGAATGCTGAGCAATTCGTCACGCAGTTAACCGCCGCCCAAACGGCGATTTACGCCTACATTCTGACGCTGTTGCCCGATCGCGGGGCGGCGGAGGATGTGCTTCAGGAGACGAATCTGACGCTCTGGCGCAAGGCCGATCAGTTTGAGGCGGGGACGAATTTTACCGCGTGGGCGTGTCAGATCGCGCATTACAAGGTGCTGGGCCATCGGCGCTCGTCGATGCGCGATCGTCATGTGTTCTGCGAAGCGACGCTCGAACGGCTCGCGGCCCGGCTCGACGCGGGGGTCGCCCAACTGAACGATCGACGCGATGCCCTGCGGCGCTGTCTCGACAAGCTCAGCGACGATCAGCGCGATCTATTGCGCAAGCGCTACGAGCCGGACGGATCGGTGCAGCGATTGGCGGACGAGATCGCGCGGCCGGTCGGTTCGGTGTCGCAGACGCTTTACCGGCTCCGGCAGGCGCTGCTCGAATGCATCCGCCGCCGATTGGCGGAGGAGCGGGCGTCATGAACGAACGCAACTTCGACAAGGCGGCGGTGGACCGGATGCTTGCCTCGGCGATGGAGTCGCCGATCGATGCGGCGGCGTGGCGCGAGCTGGACGAGACATTGGCGGTTGATGATGCGGCGTGCGATGCGTATCTGGATCAGATGACGCTGCACGCCATGCTCGAGCGCGAATTCGGCGGGCGCGCGGCGACGATCGCGCCGCAAGCGCGGAACGCGCCGGCGCGGCGCTGGCGCCTCGGGCCGATGGCGGCGGCGGCGATGGTGCTCCTCGGCGCGGTGATCGCGGTGGTGATGATGGGGTCACCGCGCGGCGGGATGCCGGCGGAGCGAGCGGCAAGGCGATGGGCGATCGTGACGGACATGGATCGCGCGAAGCTGGCCGATCGGGAGGATGGTCCCGCGCTGGGGGCGGGCGTCGGCGACGAACCGATCGAGCTGGTCAGCGGGTCGATGCAGTTGATGCTCAATGGCGGCGCGGTCGTGGACCTGGTCGGGCCGGCGAAGATGGCGCTGACGGGATCGAACGCGATGACGCTGATGGCGGGGGCAATGTCGGCGTGGGTCCCCGCCCGGGCGCACGGGTTTGCGGTCACGGCGCCGCATGCGAAGGTGGTCGACCTGGGCACGGAGTTCGGCATGCGCGTTCGGCCGAGCGGACGGGTCGAGTTGTCCGTGCTGCGCGGGCACGTGCAGCTCACATCCGGGGGGCGTTCGATGATTGTCGGGGCGCAGGAGGCGTATGCGATCGCGGGCGAAGGGGAGATCGAAAGCGTCGCGTTCGAGACGGGGCCGCGCGTGGCGGCGTGGTACGCGCTCGACGGCGACGGGCGGGACCGCTCGGGCAACGGGCTGGACCTGACGGCGGGCGCATCGCCGTTCGTCGGCGAAGCCGGGCCGATGAGCGGGATGACCGCCGCGACCTTCGCCAAGACGGACGGGCGGATGCAGCTTACGCGCAAGGTCAGCGCGGAGGAGCTTGCGAATTTTTCGACGACGCGGTTCTCGATCGAAGCATGGGTCCGCGATCCGGACCTTTTGACGAGCGGCGATCACGACGGCGTGATGGCGTATCGCAATCAGGATGACAATCGGTTTCAGTTCACGATCCTCGGCCCGGCGGGGGCGGCGAAGCTTGGCGCGATCCGGCTCGACTACATCCGCGATGACACCGGGGCGTTCTACGCCGCGGCGGGTTCGGACGCGCTGACGTGGACGCGCGGCGTGTGGTACCACGTCGTCGTGTCGTATGACGCCAACACGTCCGCGCCGGGCGACAGCATCATCCGCATTTTCCGCACGGCGCTGGACGGCGCGAGCGCGACGCAATGCGTGGCTGAGCTGTTTGGCCAGCCGGACATTCGCCCGCTGACGGCGGGGGGCGTGCTGACCGTGGGCGGGTTCGAGAACAATCCGACGCGCAGCTTCGGGGGCAGTCTTAGCGGCGTGGGTTACATCAATCATTGTCTGAGCGAGCGCGAGATCGCCGCTCAGATCAAAACCGGACCGGCGTTCGACACCACCTCGCCCCAACCACTCGGGGCACGACCTTAAAGGAGACCTGTGATGAGCGTGAGCAAGCAATTTTTGAGCGTGATGGGATGCGTGATGATGTTCGGGGCGGCGGCGCAGGCGGCGCAGGTCGATCCGTATGTGACGAACGCGAACACGGTCGTGCTGTATCACCTTGACTCGGGCACGGGGACGAACACCACGGCGGATGCGTCGGGAAATGGACTGACGCTGACGTCCAACGCCTCGTTCTCGCCGTTCGCCGGCGTGAGCGGGCCGACGGGATTGGGCACGGCGGGGACGTTCCCGAAAACGAACGGCGGGTATCAACTGACGCGCACGCTCACCACGCCGGAGCTTTCGCTTTTCGACACGACGCACTTCACGATCGAAGCATGGGTCCGCAATCCGGACCTGGTCACGACCGGCGACCACAACGGCGTTCTGGCCTACCGCGGCGCGACCGGGCGTTTCCAGTTCACCGTGCTGGGCCCGTCCAGCGGGGCCAGCGCCGGGCGGCTGCGCCTCGACTACAACAAGGCGAGCGACGGAAGTTTCTATGGCTCGGCGGCGTCCAGCGCGCTGACGTGGGAGACGGACGTGTGGTATCACGTCGTCGTGACGTACGACGCCAACACCGCCGCCGCCAACGACAGCATCATCACGTACTACCGCAACGCGTTCGGCGATCCGGATGCGCCGCTTTTGATGGTGGGTCAGCTCACGAATCAGCCGGACATCAAGCCGCTCGATCTGGGCGGGTCGCTGAATCTGGGCGGGTTCGAGAGCAACCCGACGCGCAGCTTCGGCGGGAACATCGACGAGGTGCGCTATTCCAACGCGGTGCTTTCGACGTTCAACCTCACGGTGCCGACGCCCGCGGCGCTGCCGGCGGGGCTCGCGATGATGGGTATGATGATGATGCGGCGACGCAAATGAAACACATGATGCAACATCGCGAAGCGCATTGTACGGCGAATCGGCGCGAACTCGGCGCGTTCACGCTCATCGAACTGCTCGTCGTCGTGGCGATCATCGGACTGCTCGTTTCGATTCTGCTGCCGAGTCTCGCGGCGGCGCGCGAGCAGGCGAAGATCCTCGTGTGTGCGACGAACCTGCGCACGATGCTTCAGGCGACGGCGCTGTACGCGCAGGACAACAAGGATCACGCCCCGCTGCACGGCTCGGACCCGTACATCATGATCAGCGGCAACGGGCCTTATCCCAGTCCGCCCTACTGGGACGCCCGGCTCGTTCAGTACACCGGCACGAAAACCTACAACCCCAAGCTCTTTTCATGCCCGACCGTCCGGGCCTACTGGCAGAAAAACGACTCGGCGACGGTGCGCACGTATCGCATGAACCTGACCGTCGGCGGATGGGACAAGGCGACGAACACGAACAAGGACGAACCGACGCTCAGCTCGTTCAAGTTCCCCGGGCGGACGCTGGTGTACACGGAGGACTGGTCGGCGTGGACGTACAACACGATCTGGGCATGGAACCTGCGCGACTGGTTCGACCTGCCGGTGGCGCATCTGTGGACCGACTTCACCGCCACGGCCTGGGGCCCGCGACCGGCGTCGGGCGGCTCCAACTTCTCCTTCATCGACGGACACGTCGCCTTCACCCGCCACATCGACGGCTACCCCGACAACCGCGTCGAGAATTACATCATCAATCCCAACAAAGATTTTTGAAATCGTCGAGCATGATTACTATTTTCTGTTCCCAATCATCTTGCGAACCAGCAAATCTGTGAGATAAAGTTCGACGCCCGGTGTTTCCTTGATCGTTGGCCATTGCGCAAAGACCTGCTCAACCCGTTCAATCAGCGCAAGCACATCAGTTCGTAAAAACTGAGCCGCCAAATTGTAATCCGCACGATGGCGTGCCTCCTGCAACGTCACAAAAGTGTCTGCGGCGGCACGAAGTTCTTTCGTAACTACAATGGTCGGATGAATATCTGGGAGAGTCCCCCCAGCAAACGATTTTGAAGCAAGAGCCATCGCTTCATGGTTGAATGCGCGTGCCAGAAAGTGCCTTTGCGCGGCTTTTTGTTGACTCGTTCCAATATGCTGTCGCGCAGACTGATCGATCAAGAAATGGAATAATGCGTAATATGCATCTGAGATCGCCCGGCGCAGGTTTGCTTGTTTTGGTTTGCGCGGTTCCCTCTTCGCCAAATGATTGGCTTGTTTCAGTAATTCATGGTGATATGCCAAGCATCAACTCCCGGAATTAATCTCCTGCATCTCCGCTTCAGTGCGAAATGTCAGATAGGGCCATTCCTCAAATCCTGTCTCGGAGAGTTTTTGCTTGATCCGCTCTTCAATCGGCGCCAACATCACCCAACGACGCTCATCATCGCTCGTCTGATCATCCAGAATGACCCAAACGCGAAATGCCCGGTCACCCAGAGAATCAACATCCTGTTGAACTTGAATTCGCTTGACTACAGGACGATTTGGCAATTCCAGCGACTTGGGGTCTAAAATAGACTCAATTTTACTGTTTGTCACCATGCCTGGATTATAGTTCGCCAACGATGCTTTTTCACTTGCCGTACGCGCTGAGCGGCGGGCAGGTGCAGATGAGGTTGCGGTCGCCGTAGGGGTTGTCGATGCGGCCGACGCTGGGCCAGAACTTGTACTGCTTGAGCCACGGCGCGGGATACGCCGCCTGCTGGCGCGAATACTTGCGGGTCCATTCGTCGGCGGTGACCACGGCTGCGGTGTGCGGGGCGTGGTGCAGCGGATTGTCTTCGCCGTCCATGTCGCCGCGCTCGATGGCGCGGATTTCCTCGCGGATGCTGATCATCGCATCGCAGAAGCGGTCGAGCTCCGCCTTGGATTCGGACTCGGTGGGCTCGATCATGAGCGTGCCGCCGACGGGCCAGCTCATCGTCGGGGCGTGGAACCCGTAGTCCATGAGCCGCTTGGCGATGTCTTCGACGCTCACATGGGCGGAGTGCAGGAATTCGCGGCAGTCCATGATGCACTCGTGCGCGACGAGGCCGTGCTGCCCGGTGTAGACGACATCGTAATGACCGGCGAGGCGGCGGGCGATGTAGTTGGCGTTGAGGATCGCCACCTGCGTCGCGCGCGTCAGTCCTTCGGCGCCCATCAGTGCGATGTAAACCCACGAGATCGGCAGGATGCTGGCCGAGCCCCACGGCGCGGCGCTGACCGGACCGACGGCGGCGTCCTCGACGAGCGGATGCGACGGCAAAAAGTCCTTGAGCTTGTCGTTGACGGCGATGGGGCCCATGCCCGGACCGCCGCCGCCGTGTGGGATGCAGAAGGTTTTGTGCAGGTTGAGATGGCAGACGTCGGCCCCGATTTCGCCGGGGCTGGTCAGGCCGACCTGCGCGTTCATGTTGGCGCCGTCCATGTAGACGAGCCCGCCGCGCTCGTGAACGATCCTGCACGCATCGCGCACCCCGGCTTCGAAGACGCCGTGCGTCGAAGGGTACGTGATCATCAGCGCCGCGAGATTGTCAGCGTGCTCGGTGGCTTTGGCGGCAAGGTCGTCGAGGTCGATGTTGCCGTTCGCATCGCAGGCGACGGTCACGACGGAGAACCCGGCGATGACGGCGGAGGCGGGGTTGGTCCCGTGCGCGCTTGTGGGAATCAGACAGACGGTGCGATGCGTGTCGTTGCGGGCTTCGTGATACCCGCGGATGGCGAGCAGACCCGCGTACTCGCCCTGCGAGCCGGCGTTGGGCTGAAGCGACACGGCGGCGAAACCCGTCACTTGCGCCAGCCACGTTTCCAAATCTTCAAACAGCTTCGCATACCCCTTGGCCTGATCGGCCGGGGCGAAGGGATGCAGCTTGCCGAACTGCGGCCAGGTGACGGGAATCATCTCGCTGGTCGCATTGAGCTTCATCGTGCACGACCCGAGCGGGATCATCGAATGGCACAGCGACAGATCGCGCGACTCGAGCCGGCGAATGTAGCGGAGCATCTCGTGCTCCGCGTGATACGCGTTGAAGACCGGATGCGTCAGGAACGACGAGCGACGCACGAGGCGCTGATCGACCGTCAGATCATCCGCGCTCGCCGCTTCGTCGGCGAACCATTCGGGAACGACCCCTTCGTTGAATGCCGCGAGGACATCGGCGATGTCCGCGCGGGTTGTCGTTTCATCAAGCGCGATGCCGATGGAACCGTCGGCGAAGCGGCGCAGATTGAGGCCGCGCTTCAGGGCGCCGGCGACGATCGGACCGGCGGGCGTTGCCGGTTCGACGGCGAGCGTGTCGAAGTAAGTCGTGGTCAAAAGCGCATGACCCAGTCGCTGAACGCCCCGGGCGAGGAGCGAAGCATAACCATGCACGCGCCGGGCGATGCGCGTCAGGCCTTCGGGACCGTGGTACACGGCGTACATGCCCGCCATGATGGCCAGCAGCACCTGCGCGGTGCAGATGTTGCTCGTCGCGCGGTCGCGCTTGATGTGCTGCTCGCGGGTCTGGATGGAGAGGCGGTACGCCGGATTGCCCGCCGAGTCGCGCGAGACGCCGACGAGTCGGCCAGGCATCTTGCGGGCGTATTTTTCATGCGTGGACAGGAACGCCGCGTGCGGTCCGCCGTAGCCCATCGGCACGCCGAAGCGCTGCGACGAACCGACGGCGATGTCCGCCCCGAATTCGCCCGGGGCTTTGAGCAGCGTCAGCGCGAGCAGGTCCGTCGCCACGACGAGCAATGCGTCCGCGCCATGCACCTGCGCCGCCAGATCGGCGTAGTCATGGATCTGCCCGGTCGTGTTCGGATACTGCACGAGGACGCCGCAGATATCCTGCGACGAAAGGTCGATCGACCCAACCGGCCCGACGCGCAGCTCGATGCCCATCGAAATCGCCCGCGTGCGGACGACGTTGATCGTCTGCGGATGACAATCGTCGGCGATGAAGAACGCCGGCTTGTCGTGGTTCGCGACGGCGAAACACATCGCCATCGCCTCCGCCGCGGCCGTGCCCTCGTCGAGCAGCGATGCGCCGGCGAGCGGCAGCGCGGTCAGATCGCTGACCATTGTCTGAAAGTTGAGGAGCGCTTCGAGGCGGCCCTGCGAAATCTCGGCCTGATAGGGCGTGTACTGCGTGTACCAGCCGGGGTTTTCGAGGATGTTGCGCCCAATGACCGGCGGGACGATCGTGTCGTAGTACCCCATGCCGATCATGGAGCGCATCACCTGATTCTGCTCCGCCATTTTGCGAAGCGACGCGACCAACTCGAACTCCCCGCGCACCTTGTCAAGGCCGGTCAGCTTCATCGGCTTTTTCAGACGGATCGCCGCCGGCACGACCGCATCCGCCAGCGCGTCGAGCGAGGCGTAACCGATGCGCTCGAGCATCTCGGCAAGCTCGTGCTCGCGCGGCCCCAGATGGCGGCGAACAAACGTATCCGACGGCTTCAAAAGGTCATCAGTCATGGCAGGAGGCGACGCCAGGGAGGGAGCATTCATGTCTTTTTCATCCAGTGGCGGGAAGGCACAAGTGTAGACCTGCCGCGACCGTCTCGCAAATGCGATTCGGCGACCCTATCATGGGGTAATTCCGGGGTAATCCGGTATCTGGCCCGCGATTTTTGCACCCCCCTGCCCGGACTGAACATGAGCGAACCCATCCGTCACCAAGACATCGGCATCATCGTCGTGGACCACGGCTCCCGCCGCCCCGAGTCCAACGACATGCTCCTGTCCGTCGTCAAGCTCTTCGCCGAGCAGACCGACTACCGCATCATCGAGCCGGCCCACATGGAGCTCGCCGAGCCGACCATCGAGCAGGCGTTCGACCGGTGCGTGGAGCGCGGGGCGAAAGTCGTGGTGTGTCACCCGTATTTTCTATTGCCGGGCCGGCACTGGAATCAGGACATTCCAAACCTGACCGCCGCCGCCGCGAAGCGCCATCCGGGCATCCGCTGGATGGTCACCGCCCCATTGGGTTTGAACGAGAAACTGCCGATGGTCATGTCTGACGCCATCGCCCACTGCCTCTCCCGCGTCGCCGGCGAAGCCGAGGAATGCCCCGCCTGCCGGGGGACGGGTAAATGCCGCATCAATACCGTGGCGGAAACAAGTGGTGATGTGGTGATATCGTGATGGGGTGATATGAACGGCCTCCGCGTTTGTCGCTCCCACATCGCCCCTTCGCCCAATCACCCCTTCACCCCATCTAAAAACCGCTGGCAAAAACACTTGTCGGTTCGGGGATCGGAATGTATGATGAATACTGGCAAAGGTACATGGATTCTCGATCCGTGCGCACGCAGCTTGAGGACGCTTTGACCGTGCGGGCGGGATCGGGCCTGGTGGCAATCGTTCCATCATGACCAGCGGCAAAGGGAAGTGCCGCGCAATGTTTTGCGATGTCGGCCGCGCCGGGACTCCGTTGGGGTCAGAGTCCCGCATCCGGAATGGAACGCTTCCGGGGTGCGTCGGCGTCGAGAGGGCCTGCCCGTGCTGATCATCACCATCGTGTCCGGTCCCGAGAAGGGCCGGGTGTTTCGTCTCGACGATGCGCGCACGCACCGGATCGGTCGCCATCGCGGATCGATCCCGCTCGACGATCGCTCCGTCTCAAGCAGCCACGCCGAGATCGCCCAGCACAACGGCCTGTGGATGGTCACCGATCTGGACTCGTCCAACGGGACATGGGTCAACAAGCAACCGGTCAAAGGCGAGCCCGCCCCGCTCAGCGACGGCGACCGCATTCAGTTCGGGCGCACCATGGTCGTCTTCAACGTCGTCGAAGCCGACGCCGCCGGGGACACCAGCGCCGGCTCCTCCGCTGTCCGGTCGGCGATGGCGGTCGAGGAAAATAATCAGAAGCTCTTGACCGAGATTCTCGATCTGCTCCGCGCGCAGGCCAACGAGCCGATGGCGCTGGCGGCGGATCATCATGACGATGACACCACCGTCGATCTGCTTCAAAAGGTGCTCGCGGCCGTGCAGACCCGGCGGGACGAACCGGCGGTTCATCACGAAACCGCCCCCGACCTGACGCCCAAGCTCGACGCCATCATCGAACTCGTCAGCCAGCGCGATGACGCGGACCTTTCCCGCAAACTCGATCAGCTTCGCGCCGCAATGCCGGCCCCCGCCGACGCGGCGGATGACCAGCTGCTGGGCAAGCTCGACGAACTGCTCGCCCGCATCGACAAGCTGCCGCAGACCCTGCCCGCGCCCGTCGCCGCCGCGAAGCCCGCCGACGATCCTCGCGTTCAGCACATTCTCGATGCCGTCACCAAAGAATCGCCCGACACGATCACGCCCAAACTCGACGCCCTGCGCCAAGCCATCGAAGCCCGCGCGGCCGCCGAGCCGGACCCGCGGCTCGATGAGCTTCTGGCGGCGGTGCGCGCGATTCATATCCCCCAAGCCCCCGCCGCCGTCGATCTGACGCCGGTCCTCGAAGCGTTGTCCAAGCTGCCGACGCGCGCGGTCGAGACGAAGCTCGACAAGCTGCTGCTCACCACGCAGGTCGACAATGCCGCCTACATCGCGCCGAAGCTTCAGTCGATTCTCGAAGCGGTGCAGACCAGTTCCGCCGATGCGCAGCGTGAAAAGCTCGACGCCATTCTCAAGGCGGTCCAGTGGCCGACTGCCGCCGATGTGAACCGCAAGCTTGATGAACTGCTCAAGGCCCCCAAGCCCGTCGATCCCGCCGCGGCGCTTTCGCCGAAGCTCGATGCGGTCATCGAAGCCGTGCGCGCGATGCGTGATGCGGACCTGCATGCGAAACTCGACGCCCTCGCCGCCGCGCCGAAGGAGGACCTCAGGCCGCTGCTCGAATCGCTGGCGCAGTCGGTCGCGCAGCACAGCGATGCGTCGCTGCACGCCAAGATCGATGCGCTGATCGCCGAGCCGAAGGCCGACCCGGGCCCGAAGCTCGAGGCGATTCTCGAAGCGGTTCATGCGATGCGCGATGGCGAGTTGCATGACAAGCTTGATGCGCTCCTGGCGGAGCCGAAAGACGATCTCAAGCCGCAGCTTGCCACGATGCTCGAAGCGATCAACGCCGCGCGCGATGGCGAGTTGCATGACAAACTTGACGCGCTGGCGAATGCTCCGAAGGCGGACTCCAGCGACAAACTCGATGCGATTCTTGAAGCGGTCAAGGCGGAGCCGGACACATCCGCCGCCGAGGCGCTGGCTCAGCAGGTCGCCGACCTCAAGGCCGCCGTTGAACTCGACCGCACCGGCGCGATCGCGGCGAAGCTCGAAGCGGTGTTCGAGACGTTCCAGTCCCGTTCCAGCAAGGCGCTGCACGATCGGCTTGACGCCATCACCGACGCCCTGACCGCCCCGCAGCCCCCTGCCGCGCCTGCCGTCGACCCGACGATCACCGAAAAGCTCGACGCCATCGTCGCCCGGCTCTACGAACCGCGCCCCGCGTCCCACGACGCCGGCGACACGGGCGCTAAACTCGATGTGCTCATCGACGCCGTGCAGACCGGCCGCGAGATCGATGCCGACTTCGCTGAGAAGCTCGACGCCATCGTGGTCGCCGTCGATGATCAGCGTCAGCAGCAATCCGCCCGCGACGCGCAGTTCGCCGGCCTCGTCGAGGCCTTCCTCGCCAATACCGATCACGCCGCCACGCACGAAGCCCTCGCCCAGATCATCGCCCGGCTCGACACGCTGCGCGACTCGGCCCCGGCCCCCGCACCCGCCGCGCCGGATGTGACGCCCAAGCTCGATGAAATCCTCGCGGCCGTGCACGCCAACGCCCCCGTCGCCCCGGCTCCCGGCGAGCCCGACCCGCGGCTCGACAAGCTCCATGCGCTCGTCGAGCAGCTTTACGAGGAAGTCGCCACGCGTCCCCCCGCCGCGCCGCAGCCGGTGCAGAGCGAACCCGACCCGCGGATCGATCAGGTGCTCGAACACCTGCGCGCCCTGCCCGCCGAAGCGCCGACCATCGCGCCCGATCCGCGGCTGGATCAGATCATCGACAAGCTTAGCGCCCTCGCCGCCGCCTCCGCGCCGGTCGCGCCGAGCGTCGAGCCCGATGCGCGGATCGATGACATTCTCGCAGCCGTGCGAGCGCTGCCGACCGAGGCGCCGGCCGCACCGGCGAGCGAGCCCGATCATCGCATCGACACCGTGCTCGCCGAGCTGACGGCCCTCAAGGCGACGCGGCCGGTCGCCGGTGAAACCGCACCGCTGACGCTGCCGCAGATGCCGGATCACGCACCGATGCTCGAGCGGATTCTCGAAGCGGTGCAGGCCAAATCGCACGCCGCCGCGCCGATGCCGGGGGCGTTCAATACGAATCGCGTGGAGACGTTGCTCGAACAATTGCTAGGACGGATGGCCAGTCTGTCGACCGTGCCCAATCCCGAGCGTGTCGTCAGCGACATGTTCGGCCTGCTGCGCTCGCTGGAGCAGGAGCAACAGCGTCAGGCGGACACGCTGCGCGAGTTGATGGCCGACATGGAGCGCCAGCGCCGCCGGCCGAGCGCCGCACCGAAGCTCGATGACGACGATGAAGATCGCACGATCAACAGTCTGCTCGTGTACGAACCGCCCCGCCGCGGCGCGACGCCGGCCGCGTCGGTGGTCGTCCCGCACCGCCCGCAATCGCGCGGCTCGTCGGGCCACCGGTCGGTGCTGCTGACCGTCATGCTGTACCTGGGCATTACGCTTTTCGTCGTCTGGGGCGTGCTGACGCTCAAGGACGGCCGGGCGTTCAATCCGTTCGGCGCGGAGCCCGAACACATCACGCCCGCCCCCGTCTCGCCGACGGGCAACAGCATCACGCCCTCGCCCATCGACACGTCCGCCCCCAGCGCCTCGGCCGCCGCCTTGTCCTCACGGACCGCCCGCCTGCCATAAGTACCAGAACGCCCCCGAACTCGTCTCGCCCATCGCCTGCACGTTGATCTGCGCGAGGTTGATCTGCGTTGTCCCCGTCGGAATGTTCGGCGCCTCCGCATAAGCCGACCCGTGCATGTCGCCTTCGCGGTGATAGAGCACGAGATTCGCTCGCTCAATACCGGCGCGCTTCTTGGCGACGGCGAACGCGTCGTACAGATCGCCGACGTCGTCGACGAGGCCGAGTTTCGCCGCTTCGGTTCCGGTGAACACCCGTCCGTCCGTCACGATCGCCCACTGATCCGCCGGAATCTTCGGGCGGCTGTCCTTCACGATGCCTTTGAAGCGTCCGTAAAAGTCATCGACGATTTGCTGAAAGAGCGCGCGCTGCTCGGGCTTGAGCGATTCGAGCGGCGAGCCCGCCGCCTTGTTGGGCCCGCTGGTGATGGCGTCGGCGCTGATGCCGATTTTGTCCATGACGGGTTTGAAGCTGACGGTCTGCATGATGACGCCGATGCTGCCGGTGATCGTCGTCGGGTACGCCACGATCTCGTCCGCCGCGCACGACAGGTAATAGCCCCCGCTGGCCGTGACGTCCATCATCATGGCCACGACCGGCTTGCCGCTCATTTCCCTGAACCGCTTCACTTCGCGGTACATCGCATCCGAGGCCGTCACCGTTCCGCCGGGCGTGTTGAGCCGGAGGATGATCGCCTTGACGCGACTGTCCGTGCGTGCTTCTTCGAGTTTCTCGTGCAGGAGCCCCACCGGATTGTCCGACTCGCTCAAAAAGCCCTTGCTCGAAGAATTGGTGATGAGCCCCGTGACGTCAATGATCGCCACGCGATCGCTCACGAAACCGCCGGCATCCTGCACGACGCTCGATTCGATCTTCCGATCCGCCGGCGAGGACCCGAGCGTAAACGAAATCGGCCCGCAGCCGCCGAGCGTCGCCGCCGCACATACCATCATTGCAAACCGCATCATGATTGGCTCCTTGATCATGTAGTGTAGATATTTTTCGCCGTGCAAACACGGGCCGACCTGCTGATAACACGGCGTGGGTGGGCCACGAAGACGCGAAGGCGCGAAGAAAGACAAAAGCGACGAAGTGCTTGAAATTTTCCCTCGCCTTCCTTCGCGTCTTCGCGCCTTCGTGGCTCACCTCCCCGCATCTTCGTGTCTCTGTGGTGACAACTTCCTAAAATCGCCGCATGACTCTCACATTTCCATTTGAATCAGGGCGGTATGACGTCGCGGTCGGCGTGCGGCCGATCAGCGGGCCTTATTTTGTATGCGACGACGATCTATCGCGCTATCAGGCGGCCAAGTCGGCCAGCGGGGCGACAACCTTGTTTCACGATTGCCCGCATGAGGTCCGCCGCGTGGCGTGGGCGTTTGTCAGCAATCGCGTCAACAAGGCCTACGGCTTCGACCTTCCGGGGGCACTTCCGGGGGCGTATCACGAGGGCGCGTTCGAGGCGCTGGGCGGAAGGATCGCGGAGGACATGGCGATCGTCTGCGCGGAAGGCGGGCGCGAATGGGCGGGCATGATCGATGTGCGTTTGCCGAGCGGATGGAACCCGGCGGAGAAGATCGGGCGGAGCTTCGCGGAGATTCACGCGCCGGTGCCGGGCATGGCGGCGATCAACCGGGCGGGGCCGTCGGTGGTGAACATGATGATCGAGAAGAAGCCGATGGAGCGGTACGTATGGGGCGTGCAGTTCGATGATCAGTTCGACAAGCATCCGCAGCGTGCGCGTCATGCGGTGTTCGACCCCGATCGACCGCGCCTGTTCGTGCGACACGAACGGCAGATCATCGTGGGCTTCCCCTCCGTCCGGGCGGCGTTGTTCATCATCCGTCTGTCGCTGCATGAGGTCAGCACGCTCAGGGCCGCCCAGCGTGTGGGGCTCGCCGCCGCCCTGCGATCGATGACGCCCGAGCAGCGGAAGTACAAGGGCGTGGCGGATGCGTTTGATGCGATCATCAGATATCTCGGCACATGAGTGAGGGGTCGGGGATCAGATAAAGGCGGAAGGACTTCCCTGCTGAACCTTCAACCCCGACCCCTGAACCCTTCTTGGCGTCCCCCGCGACTTCCGCTAGACTGGGCGGCTCGCTGATCCCACGAATTTGCAGGAACATACCATGAGCATTCTCATCAATTCGAACACCAAGGTCATCTGCCAGGGCATCACCGGCTCCGCCGGCGCTTTCCATACCAAGGGCTGCCTCGACTACGGCACGAAAATGGTCGGCGGCATCACGCCCGGCAAGGGCGGACAGAAAGACGCCAACGGCCTGCCGATCTTCAACACCGTCGAAGACGCGGTCAAATCCACCGGCGCCGACGCCACGATGATCTTCGTGCCCCCGCCCTTCGCCGGCGACGCCATTCTCGAAGCCGCCGACGCCGGCGTCCGCGTCATCATCGCCATCACCGAAGGCATCCCCGTCGCCGACATGATCCGCGTCAAGGAAGCGCTGAAGCGCTATCCCAACTCGTACCTGATCGGCCCCAACTGCCCCGGCGTGATCAGCCCCGCCGAGAAAAACCCGTGCAAAATCGGCATCATGCCCGGCTACATTCATATGCCCAAGAGCAAGGCCAAGACCGGCAAGGCCGTCGGCATCATCAGCCGTTCGGGCACGCTGACGTACGAAGCCGTCTGGCAGTGCTCGGCCTGCGGGATCGGGCAGACGACCTGCATCGGCATCGGCGGCGACCCGGTCAAGGGACTCAACTTCATCGACCTGATGGACATGTTCAACGATGATCCCGAAACCGACGGCATCATGATGATCGGCGAAATCGGCGGGTCCGACGAGGAGAAGGCCGCGGCGCATATCAAGGCGAAGATCAAGAAGCCCGTCGCCGCCTTCATCGCCGGCCGCACCGCCCCGCCCGGCAAACGCATGGGCCACGCCGGCGCGATCATCTCCGGCGGTCAGGGCACGGCCGAGACGAAGATCGCCGCGCTGACCGACGCCGGCATCGCCGTCGCGCAAAGCCCCGCGGACATGGGCGAAGCGATGGCAAGGGCGCTGAAATTGGCGTAACGAAAGCCGTCAGGTTTCAGCTTTCAGCAATCAGCCGCAAATGATAAGGCCCCGCCGCAACGGTGGGGCCTTTCTTCTTTGCTGATCGCTGACGCCTGAAAGCTGACCGCTTCCTGCTATTCCGGCCTCAACCCCTGCTGTTCATATTCGGCGAGTTTGTTGTAGAGCGTGCGGCGGGAGATGCCCAGCGCTTCGGCGGCGGCGGTGCGGTTGCCGGCATGCGTCTTGATCGCCGCGAAGATCATCTGCCGCTCCACTTCCGCGATCGTCTGCGGCTTCGGCGCTTCCGCCTCGCCCGCGGGTGCCTCCGGCGCATCGTTTGCATCGGGCAGACTCGGCATCACCGGCGAAAGCCGACGCCGCGCCCGGTCCAACGCCGCTTCGATCTCGCCCAGATGGCACGGCTTGGCCAGAAAGTCGACGACGTTGTGACGGATCGCGCGCTGCGCGGCGGGCACGTCGCCGAAGCCCGTCATGATGATGACCGGCGTGTCGGCGTAGCGCTCGCGGAAACGGTCGAGAAACGAAAGCCCGTCCATCACCGGCAGATTCAGATCGAGCATGACGATATCCGCCGGCCGCTCGGCCAGAAGCGAAAACGCCTGCTCGGCCGTCCGCGCCGCGACGGGATCGTAACCCATCTCCGGCAGCACATCGACGAGCAATTCGCGCAGCCGACTTTCATCTTCAATGATCAGCACGCGCCGGCGTTGGGCCGCCATCGAACTCATCGGACCTTCCATCATGACGCCGTCACCGTGCCGACCGACGAAGCCGCGGACTCCAGCGGCGCGCCCGCCGCGGGAAGCTCGAACGTGAACACGCTGCCCGCACCGACGCCGGCGCTGCGGGCGTGCAGCCGGCCCCGGTGCTGCATCGCGATGGCGTGCGCCACCGAAAGGCCCAATCCCGTGCCGCGCTGATCACGCTGCGGTTTATCCGTAAAAAACGGCTCGAACACGCGCGGCAGCGCCTCGGCGCTGAGGCCGCGACCGTTGTCGGTGACTTGGATCGTGATCCAACCCGCCTGCCGGCGCACCTGCACATCGACCCGCCCCGTCCGCGGCTCCACCGCCTCCAGCGCGTTGGACACGACGTTGATGAGCACCTGCGTGATCTGCGCTTCGTTGGCCTCGGCGATCAGCGGCGCGGTTTCGTCCAGCTCGACGTTCACGCTCCGGTCGGCGAACTGGGGCAGTCCGCCGAGCAGTTCGCCGACGCGCTGAACGATGGGCCCGATCGGCGTGGGCCGGCGCGTCTGTTCATTTTCAGGGCGCGACAGGGTCAGTAGCTGCGCCGTGATGTCGCGGCAGCGGAAGGCCTCTTCGCAGACGATCTTCAGCGCCTTGGCCGATCGCTCCATCGCGGCCGGACTGGTCGCATCGCGGTTGAGCATGGCGAGCGCCGACTCGGCGTAGCCGCAGATGATGCCCAGCGGGTTGTTGATTTCATGGGCGAGTCCCGCCGCCAGATACCCGACGCTCGCGAGCCGCTCGGAACGGACAAGTTGCTGACTCCGCGCGTTGACCTGCTCCTCCAGATCGCGGTAGAGCGTGTCGAGGTGGTCCGCCATGCGATTGAACTGCACGGCGAGCTGGGCGAATTCGCGGTCGCCTTCCGTGGGCACATGATGATCGAAGTCGGCGGCGGCGGCGCGGCGGACCGCCGCATCGAGCCGGCGCAGCGGCGACATCACGCTGCGATACTGACGCACGCCGATGACGATCGCCGCGATGAGCGTGGCGGCGAGCAGACCGGCGAGCGCCCAGATCGTCGCGGTGAGGCGATCGGATGCGGCGCGGCGGTTGTCGATGATGCGCGTGCGCATGTCGGCGGCGAGCGTGGCGACCTCGCCCAGGGCGGTGTTGATCTGATCGACGCGCGGCTCAGCCCGATGGCTCTGATCGATCACCCGATTGAGCCGATCGATGATCGAAGCGATCGCCGGCGAGGGCTCGCGTTTCTGAAGCTCCTCCGCCAATCGCAACGCCGTGCCGATCTCCGCGCTGACGGCGTCGGCGTCCTTGATCTGTGCGTTGATGAGCAGCCGGGCCGATGCGGCGTGATGGCCCACTTCGTACACCGCCCGAAGCTGATCGTACCGATCCTCCGCCACATCAAAATGCTTGCTCATGCCCATGAGCCCCCACACCGACGCCCCGCCGATGAGCAGCAGCGCCGCCACGAGCGCGACGATGTGAAGGGCGAGTTTGCGGGCGAGCGTCATGGGCATTCTCACCTTGAAAAATCGGGCTCCCGATTATACGCCGACCTTCCCGACCGCCTGAAACGTGCACATATTGCCCATGCCTCGACGCCTTGCCGTCGCTCTCGCCGCCGCTTACGCTCTTGGCCTGTGCAACGACGGATCACGCCCATCGCGACGCTCCTCTGGCTGAGTCTCTGGCTCGGCGTCATCGTCCCCGTGCACACACGCGGGGGCATCAGCGACGACGCCTGCGCCGCTCATGGCAAGTCGTGCTGCGCCGCCCCCGCCGACGCGCCGCCGACGCCCAAAGATCAGCCGATGCGCCACTGCGCCGTCTGCGATCTGGTGGCCCGACTCGACGCCACGCCCCCGCCCGATCTTTCGCTTCCCCCCGCCGGTCTGGCGCTGCGCCTGACCCCGCCCGCGCCGGAGGCATCGCCCCGTGCCGCTCACTTCGTCCATTACTTTGAGCGCGGCCCGCCGACGTCGGCCTGATCATACGCCGATCCATCCAACATCATTCTCCGCTTTTCATTCAACCCGCATTCGAGGTTCAATCATGTTGCGCATCCGCATCCTCACCGTTCTATCCCTCTGCACTCTCTCCGCCTTCGCATTCGCTCACGGCGATGAAGAAGGCGGGCCGCTCCACTTCGATCATCCGCTCGTCGCCGAGTCGCCCTCGCCCGACACGAAGATCCGCCTCGACTACATCTTCGAAAACTCCGCCAACGGCGAAGGCGATCGACACACGCTCAACGTCGAAGGCGAATACGCCTTCAATCCCTCCTTCAGCATCGAAGTCAATGCGCCCTACACCTGGCTCAACCCCGATGCCGGCGGAACGACCAGCCACTTCGACAGCGCTGAGATCGCCCTCAAGTACGCCAACTTCGCCTTCGCCGACCGCGGCCTGCTCGTCGGCGGCGGGATCGAGTTCGGCCTGCCCACCGGCGACGCCGGCCGCGACATCGGGTCCGATCACCAACTCGACATCGAACCCTACATCGACCTCGGCTACCGCAACGGGCCGTGGCAGATCGTCGGATTCGCCTCGCTGGGCATCCCCGCCAATCGCAACGGCGACGACGAGGCCGACTTCGAAATTGGCTGGAATCTCGCCGTGCTGCGCGAACTTAACGAGCAGTTCACCGCCGTGCTCGAATTCGACGGCGAATACAGCTTCAACGGCGACGAAGGCGATCATGAGATCATCAACATCACGCCCGGCCTCAAGGTCCGCCCCTTCGATCATCAGAACGTGCAGGTCGGCCTCGGCGTGCGGCTGCCGCTCACGAGCGACCGCGAATTCAACGTGCAGTCGATCGTGTCGATCTTCTGGCATTTCTGACGCCGCGTACAATGGGCCGCATGTTCGACCCGTGGCCCCGGCTGCTGGACGAACCGGCGCTGATCGCGGCGGCCGGTTCGTGCGATGATCTGACCGCGCCCGCGGCCGTGGCGTCGCTGCGCAAATCGTGGCCGGCGGAACTGGTGCAGGCGGCGATCGCGCTGACGATCGCCCGCCACAAAGCCGCCGCGAAGTTCGACCATGCCGACCGCCTCGTCGCCGACCCCGTCGGCGTCGAGCAGGCGACGAGCATCGACGTCGCGCGCCACAAGGCCCGGCGCTTCACCGAGGCGGGCATCGACACGGTCGTCGATCTGTGCTGCGGGATCGGCGGCGATGCGCTGGCCTTCGCCGAGTCGATGCGCGTGCTGCTGATCGATCGTGATCCGGCGCGTGCATGGATGGCGCGGCACAACACGCGACAGCCCGCCGCGGTGGCGGATGTGACGACGCTCAAACTCGACGGACTGGCGTTTCACATCGACCCCGATCGCCGACTGGGCGGGCGGCGGGCATGGCGCTACGAAGACTGCGCACCGGGGCCGGGGTTTTTGAACACGCTGAGCGGCGACGGCGCGATGAAGCTCTCGCCCGGCGCGGACCTGGCGCAGCTTCCGCGCGGCGAAATCGAAATCATCAGCCGCGCCGGCACGCTCGTGCAGACCGTCGTCTGGACCGGACGCCTGGCGCGACACGATCGCACCGCGACGCTCATTCTGCCCCCCCTCCCTCCGAGGGAGGGGCTGGGGGAGGGTGAATCGCATCCGTCCCAGTCGTGTTCCGAATCGGAGTTGAAACATCGTGACTCACTCGAACGGATCAGCTTCACCCCCACCCAACCCTCCCCCTCGAAGGGGGAGGGCTTCAGAAGCATCACCTTGCACGGCTCCCCCGGCGAGCCGCCGCTGACGGAGCCGGCGAGATTTCTCTACACCGTCGACCCGGCCATCGAACGGGCGGCGCTCATGCCTGTGTTGTGCGGACAACTGAACCTCGCGGCGATTCATCCGGCGCTGGGGCTGCTCACAAGCGATCGCGTCCTCGAAAGTCCGTGGCTGCGGCGGTTCGAGCTGATCGAAACGCAGCCGTGGCGCCCGCGGAAGATCAAGGCGTGGCTCGTCGCTCATGACGCCGGCGTCGTCGAGGTCAAAACGCGCGACAAGGCGGTCGACCCCGATGTCGTCGCGCGGCAGATGCGCGGCGACGGACCCGAAGTGTTCACGCTCTTTGTCCTGCGCTATGATCGCAAAGTCGTGTGCCTCATCACGCGGCGGCAATAGGAGTCAGTCATGCGAATTTGTGCGTTGATGGTGTGCCTGCTGCTGGTGCGCGCGGCGAGCGGCGCGGAATTTTTCGTGGCGACCAATGGCGATGACACCCAAGCCGGCACGGCCGATCAACCGTTCGCCACAATCGCGCGGGCCCAGCGGGCGGTGCGCGAAATGAAGGAGCGCGACGATCCGATCATCGTGACGATCCGCGGGGGAACGTACTTTCTCGATGAACCGCTGACGTTCGAACCCGCCGACAGTGGGACGGAAAAGTCGCCGGTGATTTATCAGGCGGCGGGCGAGCGCGTCGTGATCAGCGGCGGGATCGCCGTCACGAGCTGGACCGCCGACGAGCGCGGCTGGTGGCACGCGGCGATGCCCGAAGGCGTCTACTTCGGCGAACTGTTCGTCAATGATCAGCGCGCCCCGCGGCCGCGCATGCCGGCGAAGGGGTACTACCGTATTGCACAGACGCTCGAACCGACGGAAGCCAATCGCAAGCGCGGGGCGGACCGGTTCGGTTTCTCCAACGAGGAGATCCGCGGCGACTGGGCGGCGCTGTCCGATGTGGAGGTCATCAGTTTTCATCGCTGGACCGCGTCGCGCATGCGGATCGCTTCGGTCGATGCCGACCAGCACATCGTCACCTTCACCGGCCCGACGCGCAGCACGGCCGACTGGTGCATCTACGAAAAGAACCACCGCTACCTCGTCGAAAACGTGCGCGAAGCGCTGGGCCAGCCCGGCCAGTGGTACTTCGACCGGGCCAAGCGCGATCTGATCTACATCCCGCGCGAAGGTCAGACGCCCGCCAACACAAGCGTGATCGCCCCGCGGCTCGAACAGCTTGTCGTGTTCAAGGGCGATGTGAAGCAGCGAAAATGGGTCGAGCACATCGGTCTGCGCGGGCTGATCTTCGCGCACTCGAACTGGACGCTCAACGACGGCGGCGAAAGCTTTCCGCAGGCGGCGATCAACATGGGCGAAGCGATCGCGGCGACGGGAGCGCGGCATGTGACGATCAGCGACGGCGCGATCGTACACACCGGCGGGTACGCCATCGGTTTCGGAGCCGGCTGCCGGGAGAACACGGTCGAGCGCTGCGAGATGGTCGATTTGGGCGCGGGCGGCGTGAAGATCGGAAACGCCGGCGGGGCCCACACGTGGCCGATCGGCGGGTATGACCCGAACGATGATGAATCGCGCGTCGAGAAGATTCGCGTGAGCGAATGCACGATCGCGCACGGCGGGCGGATCGACCCGGCGGCGATCGGCGTCTGGATCGGGTTCGCTTCGCACAACACGATCGAGCACAACGACATTTTCGATTTCTACTACAGCGGGCTGAGCGTGGGATGGACCTGGGGCTACGCCGAGCCGAGCAGGACGCACGATAACGAAGTCGCGTTCAACGATGTGCACACGCTCGGACAGGGCGTGCTCAATGACATGGGCGGCATCTACACGCTGGGCGTCTCCCCCAACACGCGCATCCATCACAACATCTTCCGCGACATCTACTGCGAAGCCGGCGGGTACGGCGGATGGGGGCTCTACACCGACGAGGGATCGACCGGCGTCGTGATGGATCACAACCTCGTGTACAACACCTCCAGCGGCTCGTTCCATCAGCACTACGGCAAGGACAACGTCATCGCCAACAACATCCTGGTCAACTCGCGCGACTGGCAGCTCCGCCGCTCGCGCAGCGAAGATCACCGCAGCTTCACGATTACGCACAACATCATCTACTGGACCAACGGGTCGACCGCTGTGAGCGGCAACTGGGCCAACGATCATTACGACATCGACGCCAATCTCTACTTCAACACCGTCGGCCCGGTGCGCTTCGACATCAAGGGATTCGCCCCGCGCGATGTGACGAAATCGACCGACGGCACGCTGAGCTTCGAGGAATGGCAACAGCGCGGGCACGACACGCATTCGATCGTCGCCGACCCGCTTTTCGTCGATGCCGCCGCGGGCGACTTTCACCTCAAGCCCGACTCGCCGGCGACGAAGATCGGCTTCGAGCCCTTCGACTCCGCGCAGGCCGGTCGGACGACGCCCGTGACGCTCACGAAGGACATGCCCCCCGTCCCCGCGTCGTTTGAATAAAACAAAGCGGGGGGACTGAAGTCCCCCCGCCTCTCAATATCAGGGCAATTCACGAATGCGCAGATTGCGGAAGTCGATGGGCGCGCCTTCGGATTCGAGGCACAGGTATCCGGAGCGCGGCTCGATGTTCGTCCCGCCGCTCACTTCCTCGCCGTTGACCCAGAGGCGCACTTCCCCATTGATCGCGCGGACGTAGTAGTGATTCCACTCATTCATCGGGCGGGTCAGGTTCTTGGACGGAAAGCTGCGCGTCCCATTGGGCGCGACCGGCGGGAACGGCTTCATCTTCGTGCCGACCGGGAACACGTCGCCGTGGCATGTGAACCAGTCGGCGGGCTTCTTGTACTGCTTGGTGTAGACCTCGGTGTAGCCCAGATCGAGGACCTGCACCTCGATACCGTGCGGCAGGCCGCCCTTGCCGCTTTGCGTCAACCGGTCGATCGATTCATCGGTGGCCCAGACGAAGATGCCCGAGTTGCCGCCGAATTGACGATGACACCACTGCACGACGAGTTCGAAGTTGGTGTACTTCTTGACGGTGCGCATGACGCTGATCGGATGGCCCGTGCAGTGAATGCCCTCATCGGTGAAGGTCCATGTGTCGTCGGCGGAGTTGACCTTGGTGAAGTCGTCCTTGCCCATCGCCCGCCAACCCTCGCCGGTGCCGTCGATGAACGCCTTGGTGACGGGCTCCATCGCCGCCGCCGCCGGCGCCGGCGTCTCGTCGGCCGCACGCACGGACAAAGAAGAAGCGGCCAGCGCGGCCAGACCCGCACCCATCATCGAACGGCGCGACGGCTGAACATCGGACGGACGGTCCATATGTGATCTCCAACGAATGGGAACATGTGGGCGGGTCGGCGGATTGTAGCATCGTCCGCATGCGTGTGCGCGTCACCGCTTTTCGTTTAGCCGCGACCCGCAGGGGAGCGCTTTCGGTCGCGCTCCCCTGCGGGTCGCGGCTAAACATCACTGCGAAAACTGGCGCGTCATGGCGATGATTCACCACGGAATATCATCGTCCCCGAGAATCTCATCGCGCAGGCGGTTGGTCGGCGGGGTTTCGGGGAGGAAGTCGTCTTCGGTCAGTTCGGCGGCGGGGTCAGGGTCGTCGTCCCATTCGTCGGCGTCAGCGTCCGAGTCATCGTCGTCGCACCACATCATGGAGCCGTCTTCGCAGATGTATTCGGGGTCGGTGGGGAGGATGTCGAAGCCGAAGCCCTTGCCGTCGCAGTCGGGCGTGGGGCAGCACCAGAAGCCGTGCTTGGAGCCGTCGGGTTCGGTCTCGATGCGCCACTCGATGAGGTAGGACTCATATTCGAGTCCGCAGTGGAGGCAGCAGACTTCGGTGGGGATGGCCGGGGGCTTGAAGCAGTCGGCCTGAGCGTCAAGGGGATCGTACTCGCTCATGCGGTTATGATACCATGCTCGCAAGGCCGCGACAGGAATTTGACGCATGGCAGGCAACAGTTTCGGACAGATTTTTCGCATCACCACCGCCGGGGAAAGCCACGGCCCCGGTTATGTGGTCATCGTCGACGGCGTGCCGGCGGGCTTGACGCTCAGCGAAGCGGACATTCAGCCGGACCTGGACCGTCGCCGGCCCGGTCAGAGCAGCATCGTCACGCAGCGCGATGAATCGGACACGGCCGAGATCCTTTCGGGCGTGTTCGAAGGCGTGACGACCGGCACGCCTATCGCTGTGCTCATCCGCAATAAGGACCAGCGGAGCAAAGACTACGGCGACATCAAGGACAAGTACCGCCCCGGGCATGCGGACTATACATTCGACGCCAAGTTCGGCCGGCGGGATTACCGGGGCGGCGGGCGAAGCTCGGCGCGCGAGACATGCGTGCGCGTCGCCGCCGGGGCGATCGCCAAGAAACTGCTGCGTGAAAAGTTCGGCGTGAACATCGTCGGATACGTCACGCAGGTCGGCCACCTGATCGCGCAGATCGACGACCCGGCGGGCGTGACGCTCGAGCAGGTCGAGGCGACGCCGACACGTTGCCCGGACCCGGCGATCGCGAAGCAGATGATCGAACTCATCGAGAAGCTGCGCGGCGAGATGGATTCAATCGGCGGCGTGGCGGAGATTACGGCGACGGGCGTGCCGGCGGGCTGGGGCGAGCCGGTGTTCGACAAGCTCAAGGCCGATTTGGGCAAGGCGATGTTCACGCTCCCCGCCGTGCTCGGCGTCGAATACGGCATCGGATTCGGCGCGGCGACGATGCGCGGCTCACAGAACAATGATGTGTTCACCACCCGCGACGGACGCATCGTGACGGAAACGAATCGTCACGGGGGCATGCTCGGCGGCATCAGTTCGGGGATGCCGATCGTTTTGAGATGCGCGGTCAAGCCGACGAGTTCGCTGCCGCAGGAGCAGAAGACGGTGATGCGCGACGGCTCGCCGACGACGATCCGCACAAAAGGCAGGCACGACCCGTGTTTGTTGCCGCGTTTTGTGCCGATGGCGGAGGCGATGGCGGCGATCGTGCTGGCGGATCACGCGATGCGGCAGGCGGCACAGAAATTAGGCGAGTGATGCGAAAGAGAAAGACAACGGAAATTGGTCATTAGGCATTAGGCATTTGTCATTGGTCAAGTAAGTACAAAAGACTCGAATGTCGTCCGGCGCAACGGGCTTGATATGACCAATGACAAATAGCTAATGCCTAATGACCAATTTCTTCCTCCAATAAATAACCGCCCCTCGCAAAAAGAGGCGGCTATCACAAATAGCTTGTGCGGGATCGCTCAGTTCTGAGCGGGGGTTTGGACGGCGGCCTGCGCGGCGTCGCTCTGCTCGACGAACTTCTGAAGGACGGGGAAGAAGGGCTGATCGCCGACTTCGCGGGCCAGCGCGATGACCTTGTCGTAGTTCTTGAGCACGGAGCGGTAGTGGTCCGCATCGTTGGCGAAGTAGTTGGCGAACTCGTTGCCGGTCACGGGACCGGACTGGTAGGCGACGCCGGCGGCGTGGGTGCTGAGCAGACCCAGACGCGTGGTCCAGGCGTAGAACATCACGCCCAAAACGAGCGTCACACACAGAGCGAGCATGAACAAACCATGAGCGGGCTTGGCATTGGTGACCATCTGTCAGTCCTTTATGTCGGGGCGTCGCAGCGAGGCGGGCTTTTCGCTTCGAACCGGGCGGCTCGAAAACCCGTGTGCGGGCCCCAGGTGGGGGTTCTACCGTTCAACGCGGCGGGGGCTTGGATATTGCATCGGCCGATCCGTCCGTGAACTTGTACGCATACGCTAGAAAGCGTCCATTGGAATGTCAATCCTCTTTTCGTGAATTCCCGGTGAATCGTTGTTTTTCACGCGGAAATCGGGCCTCCGTATGCATGCGATTGATACGTACCCCGGATCGCCGGCGGGCTTGCCAGGGTGCGTGCGGGCGGCGCAGTCGTGGCGCCATGGGACTCCCCTGCCGCACCCGAGGCACATCCCATGGTAGAATGTGCCGACCATCTCCCCTTCGCCCCTGGAGCAAAATCATGTCGGACCTGACGCGTCGGTCGTTCGGGCAACTTTCCATCGGCGCCCTGCTCACCACCTCGCTGCTCCAAATGCTTTTCGAGCGCGACGCGTTCGCCGAGGCGGTCAAGCCGATCACCGAACAATGGCTCCGTGACGTCAACGCGCTTTGCCAGGACGTCAAGAGCAAGCAGATCAAACAGGTCGACTGGCAGGGCAAGCTCGAAGCGCTTTTCGCCCGCGTCGATCTGCCCGAAATATGCAAGCTCATCGACTACGACAAGCTGACCGCCGACGGCCTGTTCCGCCCCAAGGGCGAGCGCTCGATTCCCTTCAACTTCCCCAAAGTCGAAGGCGTCGGCGAACTGGCGTTCGGCAAGCAGGTGTTCGCATTGCAGAAAGGTCATTCGATCGTACCGCACGGACACAACAACATGTCCACGGCTTTTCTGATTCTCGATGGTTCGTTTCACGGTCGTCATTACGATCGGCTCGAGGATTCCAAGACGCACATGGTCATCAAGCCGACGATCGATCGGACGTTCGGACAAGCCGAATTCTCGACGATTTCCGACGACAAGGACAACGTGCATTGGTTTGAGGCATTGAGTGACAAGGCGTACATCCTCAACATTCACGTGCTCATCGCCACCGGCAGCGGCAAGCAAACAGGTCGCGTGTATATCGATCCCGACGGCGAGAAACTGGCGGGCGGTCTGATCCGCGCGCCGCTCATCAGCGCCAAGACGGCCGTCGAAAAATATGGTTGACCGGGCAGCCCCCCGCCGCCCGGTCAACCCGCCGCCCGCGTGTCACGGCGCGGGCGGCGCATCAACTTCCGTCCCCTCTGTTTCCTGATAGCAATGCTGCTGAAGCACCGGGAACAGCGGCTTGTCGCCCGTCTTCTGCGAGATCGTCATCAGCTCGTCGAAATTGCTCATGACCGCGCGCAGCGTCGATTCATGCACGTGCATGTAGTCGACCATGTCGCGTCCGGTCAATGGTCCGAACAGTTGCACGGATTCCGAGGAACGGCTCTTGTTCGTCGTCGCCGCCTGAAGCAGCACGACGAAACACAAAAGGGCGATCGCCACGAGCATACTGATAGAATGGCCACGGTTGGCAAGCGTCATCGTCGGTCCTTTCAGTGCCCAGTTACGGTGCAGTCCGTGCTGCCGGGGCGGGACTTTGGCCAGCACTTGCCTGCACCATGGGCAAAATTGGCAGGGCTGGAGGTATTAATGCAAACATGATGCCAATCGCATATTCAGCGGGGAATCGGCGCATGTGAATTGCGAATGAGCATTTTCTGAAGCGCAGCCATCCGTGCGTACAATGTTGCTTTCACGCAACACTGAACGAGGTTCCTGATCATGACCCAAGCTGAAAGCACCAAGCCCGCCGGCGCCCCGCCTTTCTCTCATCGCATTCGCAACACCGAGCCGCCGATGATTGATGAGAAGGGCGCGCCCCTCAACGGCGAACCGCAGATTCTTTCGACGCGCCTGTTCATGCAGCTTCAGGCGTACGGCAACTGTCGTGATGCGCAGCCGCTCATCGACGCGATCAAGGCGGCGAAGATTCCGGCGGTGCTTTATGCGGACGTGAACGATCCGCAGGGCGTGGCGATTCTGACATGGGCGGAGGACCCGTCGCATTTCGTCGATGCGGTGCGCCCGCTGCTCAATGCCGAGCCGTTTGTTTCGCTCGAGCACAAGCCGCGCTTCACGATGTTCGGCCGCACGTACGCGCTGGGTCATGAAGCGAATCTGCGCGAGTGGCTTTTCGACAAGCCGATCGCCACGGCGACGAACGGCGACTGGCCCTGGGCTGTTTGGTATCCGCTGCGTCGGCGGGGTTCCTTCGCCAAGCTCGACCCCGCCGAGCAGCGGCAGATTCTCATGGAGCACGCCCTCATCGGCATGAGCTTCGTCGACGCCGACTACGCCCACGACATCCGTCTCGCCTGCCCCGGACTCGACGCCGACGACAACGACTTCGTCATCGGCCTCGTCGGCAAATCGCTCCACCCCCTCTCCGCCATCGTCCAGAACATGCGCAAAACCACCCAAACCGCCCTCTACCTCGAAAACCTCGGCCCGTTCTTCGTCGGCAAAGTCCTCCACCAGTCCGTTTAGCGACGCCGTTTGCGGCGTGTTTCTCCCACTGCAAATACGCCGGCACGGAAACAAATCCCCCCACCAAGCGTCGGAACATGCATGCGTCTTCACCACGCGACATGGACCCTCCTCGCGCTGACCCTCGCCGCCTGCGCCACCTCACAACCCGATCGCGCCACACTCCCCGACCACATCACCGTGACCCGCAGTGACGCCGCGGCGAACTTGCCCGACGAGCGCGTCACGATCCACGCCGCTGATAAACCAGCATGGGAGATCGCGCTGGAGCTATCGAGCATCCTGCATCGCCGCGTCAAGCTCGACGCCGACGCTTTTGAGGGGGCCGCTTTCGATAGCAATGCGCGCTACTCGCTCAATCTGGACGACCAATCACCCGAGGACGCCATGCGCGCCTTCGCCGACAAGATGAGCACGCAGCTTGTCCCGCTGCGCGTCGTCTACGTCGGACAGGTCATCCTCATCACCACCGAGGAGGAGAGCAAGTGGTACCAATCGTTGGTCCAACGAGAATATGATGCGCGTCCCTTGCTGCGCGACGCGACAAGCGCCGTGACCGATACAGCCGACGACCGCCTCCGCCAGCTCAAACAAATCCTCTTTGAATTCGTCGACGTAGACTGCTGTTTCGGCGGAGGCCCCGGCCGGGATCGAACGTGGGATTATGCCGATGGGAAACTGATCATCAAAATGTTCACCGATGAGCACGAGAATTTCGAGAACGTGCTCAATGCGATCCTGCGGGCGAAATCGGAAAAGTCATCGACCCAAATCGTCGACCTCGGCTCCGGTGACCTTCATTCATTGGGCCAGTTCATCATCGCCGACATCGATTCGATCGCACATCGTCGCGTGGAACTGAAAACCCATCGCGTCTCGGACCTCGACCTGATCAATGCCCGGCGCGACATCGCCGATGAACTTCAGAACCGCGTCGTGCCGGATCGCTGGCGCTATCACGGCGGGTCCGACAATGGCATGCACATTTTCGGCAGCGTCCTTGTCATCTTCTGCCGCGACTTCGACGGACCGGCGATCCGAGAAACGCTCGACGCGATGCGAACGCCGTGATCGACGCACGCCTCACTTGATGTTCGGAAACTTAAAATCCGTGATCGTCACCGCGAGGTTGGCTTTCGTCGGGACGTAGGCGGTGAACAGAACATTCCGGATCGTGCCTTCGAGAAGCGTCGGGCGGCCCTTGGGGATTTGCTCCATGCGCTTGGCGAAGGCGTCGTCGCCCTGCATCTGAAATCCGTAGATGCTCGTCGACTTGAAGTTGACGTTGACGTCGATGGCGCGGAATTTGACATCTTCGTTGGCGAGCGAGATGGCGACGGTCCACTTCAGCGCCGGGTCGCCGCCGGGGTTTTTGTCCTGCGTGAGGCGGACATGATCGATCTTGACCATCATGCGGACGGGCTTCTCGGGACAATGTTGTCCGAGCCAGTTGTTGACATCGCCGGTCGTGTCGCGGTCGAGCGGTTTGCCGGGCGCGGGGCCGACGTCGGCGGGCATGGGGGCGAAGAGCTGGGCGACATTCGCGAACGGGCGATCGGTGAGCGTGGACTTGGCGGGCGCGTTGTCCGGCTTGTCGTTCTTCGCGGCGGCGGGCTTGTCGGATTTCGCAGCCGCGACTTTGGGGTGCAGATCGATGTCGGGATTGAGGATGGCGAACGAGAGCCAGGCGTGATCGTCGTTCGAGCCGAGTTTGATATTGGTGATGATCCCGCGAACCTGAATCAGATCGCCGGGCGCGATTTTCTCGACGTTCTTGCCGACCGCTTCGGTCACCTGATACATCGCTTCGTTGGGCGCGACGGTCGGCGGCAGGGCTGCGTCATAGCTGACTTTGAGCCCGTGAAAGTCGAAGAGTTTCGGGTCGAGTGTGAGCATGACGCGCCAGTCCCGGCCGGGCTCCGTCGGCGAAGGGGCCTTGAACGCGCGGGCGAAGCGAATGGGGATCAGAAGCTGGCACCGCCGATTCGCCCCCGACGTCCGCAGCCACTGACCGGCCTTCTGCACCGCCGCGTCGGACCACTTCCCGTTCGCCGGCTGCGCGTCGGCGGGCAGCCCGTCAAAAATATCCGCCACATCCGTCACGACGCTCTTGGACGAAATCGGCGGACCGGCGGGCACACGGGCGACAAGCACGAACAACATGACGCCCCATCCCATGACCAGCGCCGCGACAGATCGATGCATCAATGAACTCCTCAATGAATTGAAACCGGATGCGAATGCGACAACGAACCTCGCCCATCAGTATGCCGCGAGCGATGAACGCTGTAAACACAAATCGCAGGGTTCGTAAAAAATCCCCGCCCGCAGCGCCGCGGCGGTTACTTGAGAAGCTCGGGCGCGTCGAACTTGTCGATCGTGATTTTCAGCGCGACGAGGTTGGGGCCGATGGCGTAGAGCTGCGCTTCATGAATGACGCCGGTGAGCGTGACGGATTTCTGGCGGGCGTTGAAAGGTTTGTACTTGCTGAGCTGGGCTTCGGAGCCGTGGATGCGGAACGCCTTGGCGTCAGAGCCGACCAAGGCCGCGTTCACCGCCGTCTTGCCCACCATCAGCGTCGCCCCCTTGGCGACGAAGTCGGCGATCCACGGGCTGTTCGGTTTCTTGTCCGGCGTCTCCTCCGGCCGCACATTGAGGATGCTGATGTCGACATGCAGCGACACCGGGCGGTCCTTGGCCTGCTGCGCGACCCACGCGCCGGCCTTGGCGATGGAATTGCGGTCCCATCCTTTTGTCGCATCAGGCGCGAACCCGGCGGGCATGTTTACGAAAAGCTGATTCAGATCGGTGATCACGCCGCCGACCGGCGACGCGGCGGGCTTGTCCTCATGGGCCGGCGCGTCGGCGGGTTTGGCGGGCTTGTTCGGCTCCGCGGGTTTGTCCGCCGCGGGCGGCGCGGGGGCGTGACCGGGATGAAGATCGACCTGGGCGTTCATGATGCTCACATCCACCGACGACACGCCGCGCACGCTGAAAAACCGCGCCTTGCTGATCACGCCCGACACCGCCACCACATCGCCCGTCTTGAGCGACTTGGCCGCCTTGCTCGCCTCCTCCGTCATCTGAAACATCAGCGGCCCGGCAATGCCGACCGGCGCCACCATGAACTTCTGCGCCACGCGCTGCCCGAACACATCGAGCGGCGGCGGATTGACATACACGCTGACCCGCCAATCCTTCCCCGGCGCCATCGGCGACGGCGCGTGCGCCACATCCGTTCCCGAAATCGGCAACAGCAATCGACAGGGCCGCCGCATGCTCGTGCGCATCAGCCACTGCGACGCCTGCTCCGCCTGCTCGGGCGTCCACCCTGTCTTCGCATCCGGCCTCAATTCCGCCGGCATCCCCTCAAAAAGCTGCAACGCCGACGTGACCTCCCCCGCCGGCTGCGCCGCCGCCGTGCCGATCCAACCGCACATGACAATGACGATCGTCGCCCACATCGCAGCGCAACGCCTCATGGCCTGGCCCTCATGAATTGTGACCCAAGGATCCGGACCGCGACATTCCACAGACGCCGCGATTATCCCAGAGGTCGCGCGGCAAGTAAATCAAAATCCGCACATGCCGGGCGCATCGGCAATCTGAATCGATCAGGGATTGAGCGAAATGCGGCGAAGGGCGGCGGGGTAGGTGTCGCCGGCGGCGGTGCCGGCGCCGGTGTTGTGGGCGCCGTAGGTGACGGAGTCGCCGAGGCAGACGATGGTTTGCCCGTCGCGCAGGTCGGGGACGGCGCGGCGGAAGCTTTCGGCGAGAAGCGTGTTGCCGGCGGGCGTGAGGTGCACGCCGTCGGGCTGGCGGATCGCGCGGTCGGGGTGGTCGGTCATGGCCTGATCGGCGATGCGGTTCCACTCCACCAGCGTCACCTTTTCGCGCTGGGCGAGCTGATGCAGCGCGGCGTTGTAACGGTCGATCTTTTTCTGCGGGCCTTCCTCGCCGTAGGCGTCCTTCTTGTGACGCTTGAGGAGCGCTTCGACGTCGACGTGATGGATGTCGGCGAAGATCGGCGTGATGTGCGCCGCCCGCGCGGCGGCGATCATCTTCGACAGATTGGCGATGTAGTCGTCGACGTCGACGAACTTGGATTCGTTGAGCGCATCGTTGAGGCCGAAGTAGATGAAGACGAAGTCGGGCTTGTGCGCGAGGACATCCTTGTTGAATCGCGCCAGCCCCTCGCGCGAGTTCTGCCCGCCGATGCCCTTGTTGTACACGATCAGATGATTGACGAAGTCATCGGCCGCGCGGGCAAGGGGGGCGGTGATGAGCGAAAGCAAAAGGATCGCGCGAAGGATCATGGGGTATATCATGGCGACGATTTTACAGCACGGCGCAAGCGGCGTCGCTAAACGGTGCGGCACGCGCGGCGGCGGACGAGCAGCAGGGCGCTGACGATCGCGAGGAGCCCGGTCGAGGGCTCGGGGACCGTCGTCAACTCGAAGGCGTTGAGGGGCAGGAGACGATTGGACGCAACGGTGTCGGTGGCCTGCCCGTTAGCGCCGAAGAGTCCGCCGCCGGCGAGGTAGCGGACGACGACGTTCTGACCGGCGTCGGCGAAGAAGGAGATGAGATACTGGTGGAGGGTATTGTTGTAGACGACGTTGTCGAGTTTGTTGGTGAACGTCGCGCCGCCGTCGGTGCTGACCTGCACGTCCATGACGCCGACCTGATTGGAGGTGTCGATGTGATCGGAGATGAGGGTGTAGTAGCCGGACTTGAGGCCCGCGAGGGTCAGGTCCATGTAGTTGTCAGGGACGTTTCCGGGGCCGGGGACGGGTTCGACGGTGGCCCAGTCGCGGTCGGATTTGTCACTCGTGCCGCGGTCGATCATGCGCAGGGCGGTTTCCTTGGCGGCGAGTGTGACGGTGATGCCCGAGCCGGTGTCGGCGTTGACGTTGTCGTAGCCGGTGGTGGCGAAGGTGTAGGTGCGCGACTGCGGGCTGGCGGCGCCGTTGTTGAAGCTGAAGGGGGCGTAGCCGGTTTCGACCTGCTGCGCGCTTGGGCCGAAGTCGACGCGAAGCACGGACGCGGCGACGTCCCGATCGGCGGCGAGGGCGATGCCCTGAAGGAAGACGCCCTTGGAGTTGGACGTGGAGTTGTCGCCGAGGCCGATGCGGAATTCCAGGTGATCGCCGTTGCGAATGGTTCCGACCGACGCGACATTGGCGACGACGGTGTTGACGGCCCATCCGCCGCTCGTCGTCAGACTCACGCCCGTGCCCGCGGCGAGCGAGGTGAACGCTCCGCCGTTCTTGCTCACGAAAACGTTGTACTCACCGTTGATGGTGCCGGCGTTGTCGGAGGCGGCGGCGAGGTCGAAGGAGAGCGTCGTGGGGCTCAGCAGATCGGCGGAAGTGAAGTCGAAGGCGAAGCCGGCGTAGTCGGAAGTGCTCGACGCGACATCGTTGAGGTTGATGGCGCGCCAGAAGCGCCAGTTCGATCCGGCGGCGGAACCAGCGAGCGGACCGGGCTGCGTCGCCCCGGCCGATCCGAAGCTCGTGCGCCAGGACTCGGACCCGTTCAGGTCGGTGTTTCCCGCCGACACGCCCGACGCCGCGGTGATCGGCGCCTGACTCGTCGTTCCATTGTGATACGAAAGCACGACGCTGTCGGCTCGCGCCCCGGCGGCGCATGTGAAAACGCAAACCGCCAACGCAATAGCAGCACGCCTGTACATGATGTCATTCTCCTGCGAATCGTTCTAACGGGTTCTCATTCACCTCACGCGACGTCGGCGGGCTCGAACAGCCGATCGCGACGTCGGTGCGGCTTCCCTGGCGGGATCTCAAGGTGAAGAATACGGCTGAGGCCGGACTGCGCCAAGCACTTTTTGCGAATTTTGCGATGGATTTTGACCGACCGATGCAAAGTCGCGGCGATGGAAACCCGTTTACTGCGTTCGTTCCAGCGCCTGCAGGGCCTGGTCGTAGAGGGGGAAGTTGTCGCCGGGGAAGTTGCCGGGGTCGGTCTGCATGAGCGTCAGCGGCTCGCGCGTGAGTTTGAACGAGACGGAGGTGTCGCCGAACATGACGTTCCAGCCGGGGCTGTCGGGGTTGTCGTCGTGAGCGATGGTGACGGCGGATTCGAGCAGATCGGTGCCGAAGACGCGCTGTGGCTTGAGATCCTGCGCCATGTCGAACTTGCGATAGCTCTTGCCCGAGGCCGGATCTTTGACGACGGGGTTGAAGTTGTACGCCACGCGGACGCCGACGGCCGCGGTGCCGCCGGGCCAGTAATCGGTCGGCCAGGGTTCGTAGGTTTCGAGCTTGAACGTCGGGTTTTTCTGCGACGGGCAGTAGAAGTTCGGGCCGTCGGTGATGTACTTGGTGGCGTAGAGCTTGCCGAGGTTCTGCCATGTATTGCCGGTGCGGAACCATCGGGTCCAATGCGTCACGACGAGGCCGGTGTCGAGCCCGCCGGCCCCGGAGGAATACGGCGGGAGCCAGCCCTTGTAGGTCTGCGCGTACATGTTGGCGGCGAGCCCCTGCTGACGGAGGTTCGACGCGCAGCGCGTGATGCGCGCCACTTCACGGGCGCGCGACATCGACGGGAGCAGAATCGAAATCAGCAGCGCGATGATGGCGACGACGACGAGAAGTTCGATCAAGGTGAAACCATATCGCGCGCATCGCGCGACGGGGTGACTGAAGTCACCCCGCCTCATCGCGATACGAAACTCGTGAGGACGCATGTTCATTTTCATTTGCGACGCCGCCATGCAAGGGCGCTCCACAGCGCGAGGCCCGCCGGAAGCGCAGCGGGGGTCGGCACGCTGATGAGCACGGAGTCGATGCTGAACGCGCCGCCGCTGACGTTGCTGAACTGCCGGCCGACGAACAGGTAGGGGTTGGCGACGACGCTGGTGTTACGCGTATTGAAGACGCCCGAGACATAGGGCGCGGCCGCATCGTCCAGGTCGTCGAGCGTCAGAATGTAGGTCAGCGTCGTCGGGTCGATCTGAAACTCGACGTGATAGACGTGGCCGGTGACGACGGCGATGCCGGTGTTCTGATCGTTGGATCCGCCCAGGCCGTTGCCGTTGGTGGTGCGCCAGAAATCGCTGACGGCTTTGATGTTGGCGAGCACGTCCGGGCCGGTGTTCACGCCGTTGCTTTGACGAATGCCCAGTTGGAAGTCGTTGTGGCTGGCGCTGTCGATTCGGAAGTCGGCTTCGACGGTGTACTTGCCGAGGGTGGTCGAGATGTCGGCGAAATCGCTGAATTGCCGGGTGTATCCGCCGCCGGTGGCGTCGACATCGGTCACGGCGAGGTAGTTGCCGCCGCCGTTGAGCGGGTTGGATGTTTCGACGGTGGCGGTCACGGTGGTTCCGGACTTGTTCCATCCGCCGAGCCAACCGTCGCCGGCCTTGCCGCCGAACTGGTCGGCGGAAGTCGCGCCGGCGCCGCCGGCGAAGTCGGCGACGATGCCGGGCAGGGCGTAGCTGATGGCGTAACCGTTGAGGACGGTGGTGTTGTTGGATCGGAGGAACGAGACGGTCATGGCGTCGCCGGCGAACGAGCCGGCGCCCCAGGGCAGGTTGTCCCAGTGCATGTAGTTGAGGTTGGCGCTGCCGTCGGAGAAATCATCGGACGGTTTGGCGGGGCCGGAGTTGAAGGTGGTGAATTCGTTATTGACGAGGTAGTCGCCGAGGCGGTTTTCGGCGACGGTCGTACCGGAGTAGGTGGCGACGACGTCGACGCTGATGTTGCGGCCGGTGAGCCCGCTGAACCCGGTCATGTTCAGGTTCGTCGGCGAGGGGGGATTGAAGGCGTTCTGCGCGAAGTTGGTGGCGAAGGCGTCGCGATTCGCCGCCGAGAGCGAGCTGATCCACGGAAGCGGATGCGAAGCAAGGTCTGCGGCGGGCGTGTAGCGCGTGTCATTGACGACGGCGACGCCGGTCAGATTGGCGTAGGTCAATCCGCTCAGCGAGCCGTCGGAGTATTTGAGCGGGACGTTGGCCGAGGCGGAGGTGATGTTGTTCCATGTCACGCCCGGCTCATTGACGGCGGTCGGGCCGGTGTTGACGAGGATCTGAAGATTCGTCGCGGCCCATGCGGGCGCGGCGGCGAGTGCGAGAAGGACGGCGACAATGCGTTGGTTCGTTTGCGTCAACATGCTCAGTCATCTCCTGTTCAAAGCTTGAAGTTCACCCGTACTCATTTCTGCGACTCCAAAGCGTCGGCGTCGCTCGACGCCGTCACGCGCAGTTCATCCACCGAAAACGCCCACTGTTTGACGACATCCGTACCCTTGGTTCGATCGTCGCGCCCGCCGAAGTGAACGAATCGGCCGACGGCGGGGGCCTGCGAGCGGAAGTAAACGCGCGGCGAGCGATAGACCGGATTGACGCCGTCGTCGAGCGTCGCCGTCCAGGCGCGATGCGCCGGATCGACTTGAATCTCGACCGCCACCGTGCGGCCGGTGACGAGCGGAATGCCCGTCGGAACGCCGACGATTTCCGCGCTGTCCGGCGACGTTCGCGTCATCAGCGTCCAACCGGCGTCGGGCGTGGCGTTGAGAATCCATGTGTCCTCGCCATCGGTGCCGTGCGACGGGCTCGGCCGATCGTAGATGAAGTAGCGCACCATCGGATCGGACCACGCCTCCGCGCGGAACAGGAACGAAATCCGATGCGGCCGGGCGGCGTCCATCGCATGCAGCCCCGCCATGTAACACCGCGACACCGTCCCCTGCGCCGGCTCGCCGACGCGCTCCGCACGCAGCCCCATCGTCAGGTACGAACCGCTCGTCGCATTCAGCGGGCGATCGCTCCGCACCACCGGCCCGGTCTCCACCATCGCCGCCGGCGTCGTCGTGACGCCCCACGCCGATGCCCATCCCTCCGCCGCGCGACCGGGGTACGCATCGACGTCCGCTTCGTTGGGCGAAACCGCCGACCCCCCGCGGTGAAAGTCGATCGATGCGATGGTCAGCGGCAGCGATGCGATCGTCACGACGCCGCGCGTGTCGAACTGCGCGCTGGACCCGGCTGCCAGCTCGCGCAGCACGCGCCCCGCTTCGCCGCCGCGCTGAAGCTGCACGCGCCCGCGATAGACCTCGACGCTGGTGCGGCCGTCCTGCTGTGCGTCGATGCCGAACTCCGTGCCCAGGTCGACGACGGACACGCCGCTGGCGGTGTCGATGCGGAACCCGACCGCTTCATGCGGGACATATGCCTGTAGCCGGCCGTACGCGAGATATCCGCTGGTTTTGTCGTGCAAATTGAACGCGCACGGGCCGTCGATCGTCACGACCGCGCCGCTGTCGAACATGAACTGCACCTGCCCCGAGGCCAGTTGGATCAAGCCCGGCTGCATCGGCGAGCCGAGCTGCGGCGATTCGTCGGCGCCGCCGGCGAACACGACATCGTGCATGTCCGTGACGAGCGCGATGCGATTCGACGCGGCCGCATGGCGCGCATGCGACACGGGCAGGTTCATCCACACCGCCGACAGTCCCGCCGTCAGCGCGAGCAGCGCCGCCGCCGCAACAGCCCATCGCCCGATGCGCCACTTCGACGCCGCCGGCTCGTCAACGATCCGCGCCCCCGCCAGCGCTTCGTGCAAGAGTCGCGCCTGCGTGCACAGCTCGACGAACTGCGCCCGCGTCGCCGCGCTTGCCGCCAGCGCTTCCGCCAGCGCCGCCCCGCCCGGCGCATCAAGCCGATCGTCCAGGTAGCGCGTCACATGATCGATGATCTCTTCGCGCGTCAGCTCAGACATGCGGCGCCTCCCCCCGGCCCGTCCGGCGGCGGACGCACTCCGCCAGCGCCCCGTGCGCCCGCGTCAATACCTTGTAAATCGCCTCCGCCTTCCGCCCCAGCTTCGCCGCCACACCCTCGCCCGAAAGTCCCTGCGCGTAACGGAGCGTGATGACCTGCCGGGCATACGGCGAAAGCTCCGCCAGACAATGCTTGAGCGCCTCGAGCGTCTCCGCCGCCGGCGTCGCCTCCTGCCGCTCCCATTGCCCTTCGAGCAGGTCCAGCAATTTCTCATCCAGTAGCGCCGGCGCGCGACCGAGCCGGCGAAGCGCCTTGAGCGACAAGTTCCGCGCCGACCGCCGAAGCCAGGTCGGCAGCGCCTCCGCCTCGCGCAGCTCGCCCCGCTTGTGCAGCGCCAGCAGCGACACCTCCTGAAACACATCCTCCGCCACATGCGCATCGCGCACGATCGACCAGATGTACGCGAACAGCGTCGCCCGGTCGCGCAAAAGCGCTTTGACAATCGTGTCCTCGTTGAGCGCCACAAAACCTCCTGCACCTATCAGGTTCCCGCCCCCGGCCCGGACTGGACATGCGAAAACCACCAAGCGCCGCGCCGATGATTACAACCATAATCCCATCAGCCCTTTAGCAACAGAAAAATTTTCCGCCCCGCCGGATTTTCCTTGTAAGTTTCCCCCGCATTCGGCACAGTTATGGGTGAGAAATCAGGTCGAGGCGACCCCTATGACGTCACAACCCAACGATGCAGCCACGCAGGCGGCCATGAAGCGCTTCGCTCAGCTTTGGGTCAGCGCTCAGACGACCGTCGCCGCCTACGTGCATGCCGCCGTGCGCGATCCGCACGAGGCGGAGGACGTGCTGGGCAAAGTCGCCGAGGCCGCGGTCGAGGCGTTTGACCAGTACGACGCGACCCGCTCGTTCACCGGTTGGCTTCTGGGCATCGCGCGCCATCGCGTGCTGCATCATCTGCGCACCCGCCGGCGCGATCGGCACGTCTTCGACGATCAGACGCTTCAGCTCCTCGCCGCCGCGCACGAACGCCTTGACGATCAGCAAAGCGATCGGCGCGAAGCGCTGGCCGGCTGCATCGACAACCTCCCGCCGCATCAGAAGCGGATGATCCAGATGCGCTACGACGAGGCGATGAACCCGCGGACGATGGCGCAGCAATTGAAAATGCGCCCCAACGCCGTGGAAGTCGCCCTGCATCGCATCCGTCACGCCCTGGCGCAGTGCATCCGTCAGCGCCTCGGTGCCGGAGAAATGCGATGAGCCAACCCGCCGCGCTGCTCGAAGCTTATTTCGACAACACGCTGGACGCGGCGCAACTATCCGCGCTGGCGGACTGGCTCCGCGCCGATGCCGCCCACGCCGACGCCTTCGCCGAGCGCTCCCTCATGGAGCGCCACCTGACGGAGCGCCACATCGCCGGCCCCGCGCAGACGTTCGCCCATGTCGAGCCGGCCGACCGGCGCCTGTCTCCCCACCGGTTCGCCCTCGCGCTGGCTGTCGCGGCGGTGTGCGTCATGGCGCTGACGGCGGGGATGTGGGCGACGTTCCGGAACGCGCATCAAAAGACTTCGCCCCCCGCCGTGACGCCGGCGCTGGGCCTGCTCTCGGACGTGTCCGACGATGCCCTCTTCGCCGCCGGCGCCTCCCGCTCGCTCGGGTCCGAGCTCAGCGCCGGCGATGTGCAGCTTGAGCGCGGCACGGCCCAGCTCATGTTCCGCTCCGGCGCCGTCGTCGATCTGACCGGGCCCTGCCGATTCGAAATGACCGGCGAAAACGCCGGGATTCTCCACGCCGGGCTGATGCAGGCCTTCGTCTCGCACCGGGCCCACGGATTCACCGTCACCACCCCCGCCGGCGCACGGATCATCGACCTGGGCACGCGCTTCCGCGTCTTTGTCGGCCCCGGCGGGCGCGAGGAATTGAGCGTGCTCGAAGGCCGCGTCCGACTGGAGCGCGGCTCGACAATGCGCGAACTGCTCGCCGGGCAGATCGCCCGCATCGACGCCCATGATGTGACTTTCGACACCGCCCTGCCGTCGTCGATCATCGGCCTGTGGCGCTTCGAACCCGACGATGGCGATGCGACCACCGTCGCGACCAACGACGCCGCCCCCGGCCGGCTCGACGGATTGAGCGACGAATCCGTCCTGCTCAGCAGCGACGTGCCCGGCCGGGAAATCTTCGATCCGCTCAGCGGGCGGACGTGGTCCGATCGCGCCTCGATGGACCTGAGCACCGGGCCGTTCAAAGTGCCCGACGACGCGGCGATCGAGGCGTCGGACTTCACGATCGAGGCCTTCGTCAAGATGGGGCCGGTGTCGCGCTTTCCGACGATCGTGACGCACCTTCACACGGATGACAGCGGCTGGTCGATGGACCTTTCGCCCGAGCGTTTCATGCGCGTGCGCTTCGACGCGGGCCCGCAGCCGGACCTGCGCAATCAGTATGTGGGCATGACGGCGGCGCAGACGATCGCGGACGGGAAATGGCATCACGTGGCGGTCGTGCTGTCGGGGAACGTGGCGCGGATTTACGTGGACTACGCCAACATGGCGACGCGCACGCTGCGCGGCGAGGTACGGAAGCTGACGCGGACGGACGCGCCGATGCTGCTGGGCGCCAGCCGGTTGCCGGGCCGGCTCGACGAAGTGCGCTACACGGCGACGGCGCTTTCGCCCGAGCAGTTCCTGCGCGTCGTCCCCCATGAAAAATCGAATCAACCGATCGACCAGACCCGTGCGAATGTGGTGCGGGAAAAATGAAGCCGCCCCGAATGCCGGGGCCCTGCTGAAAGGAAATGAGAAACATGCGCAATCGCCAACAACGGAAAATGACCTTCGCCGCCGCGCTCGCCGCCTGTACGCTGGCTGCGCCGCTGACCCGCGCCGCCACGACCTACACCTGGGACCACGGCGCTTCGACGGGCAACTGGGGCACCGCCGCCAACTGGTCCCCCGACGGCGTCCCCACCGATGGCGACTCCCTCCAGTTCGACGCCAGCGTCTCCAACGCCAACTTCGCACAAACCAACAACCTCCCCGCCGGCACGCAGATCGCCAACATCACATGGACCGCCACCGGCGTCGGCGGTTTCACCATCAGCGGCAATTCCTTCACACTCACCGGTGCCATCTCCAACAACTCCACCACCGCCACCGGCAACCAGGTCTTCAACACCGCGATCACGCTCAGCAACGCCACCCACCAGATCACCGCCGTGGCCGGCCGAACCATCACGTTCAACGGCAACATCACCGGCGCCGGCAGCTTCTTCTTCCGCAATCAGGGTACGGAAATCTTCAACGGCAACGTCAACATCTCCGGTTCGTTCGGCAAGACCGACGGCGGGCTGACGACCGTCAACACCACCGGCAACACATGGAGCGCGACGAACCTGGCGCGCGGCACGCTCAAGCTCGGCATCAACAACGCCCTGGCCACCAGCGCCGTGCTGACGCTCGGACAAGGCAGCTTCGCGCCCAACCCCGCGACGTTCGACATGGCCGGGTTCAATCAGACCGTCGGCGGGCTGACCTCGCTCAACGGCGGCGACCCCGCCAACCCCGGCACGCGGCTCATCGGTAATTCCAGCACGACCTCCGACTCGACCCTGACCGTCACCGGCGGAACCACCACGTTCGGCGACGCGGGCGCGAAGATCGTCGACGCCGTCTCCGGCGGCACGAAAAAAGTCAACCTCACCCTCACCGGCGGCGCCCTGACGCTCGCCTCTGACAACACCTACACCGGCAAAACCACCGTCAGCGGCGGCGTCCTGAACGTGACCGGCTCCATCGCCGCCAACTCCTCCGCCAGCGTCCTCGTCGGCGCCGACAGCGACGGCGATTTCTCGACGGGACCGGACACGAAGATCAGCCGGGCCGTCGCCGCCGCCGGTTCGTACGCGGGCCTCGGCTCGGCGATCACCTCGTCCAAACTCACCAAGGCGGATCTGAAAAAGGGAACCAACGGCACCGGCTCGACGCAGACGCTTTCGATGCAGTGGCGCACGCTCGCCAGCGCCGCCGGCGAAACGGGCGCGAACGATCTGTGGAGCGATGTATTGAACCTGACGGGCATCGACGGGTCGACGTTCGTATTGCAGATGAGCTACAGCACGTTCAGCACGGAAGCGGCGACCGCCGCCGCCGACCTGCTCCGCATCAAGTACCTGGACGGGTCCGACGTCTGGGTCAACGCCATCAACGGCAACCACGGGTCCAACACCGGCGGGTTCTTCCTCGGCGCGTACGTCGACGACGCATCGCACAATCTGCTCGGCGCGCACGGCGTCGATACGACCAACCACGTCGTCTGGGCGGTGCTCGATCACAACAGCCAGTTCGCCGTGGCGATCCCCACGCCCGCCGCCCTGCCGGCGGGATTGGCGCTGATCGGACTGCTGACCATGCGTCATCGCAAATGAACAACACATCCCCACATCGTGACGTGCATTTAGCGGCGGGGCGTGCCCCGGGGGGCTCGTTGCACACGCGGTGCGGGGAACGCCCCGCCGCTAAATGGCGCACCCGACGCCGACATGGTTTCACCCTCATCGAACTGCTCGTCGTGCTGGCGATCCTCACGGCGCTGATGGCGATTTTGATGCCGTCGCTGGCGCGGGGGCGGTATCTGGCCAAGGTGGTGCGGTGCCAGGCGAACTACCGGCAATGGGGCGTGGCGTGCATCGGATATGCGACGGACAATCTGAGCTGGCTCCCGCAGTTCGGCCCGGGCCAGAGCACGGGGCATAACACGTGGGACGTGGGCAACGGCCTGCTGCCCGCGCTCATCCCGTACGGCCTGACCTGGGACAAGGGCCATGGCGCGTGGTACTGCCCGCTGCGGAGCGCCGCTTCGCAGAACGCCGCCGATCAGAACGCGGCGCTCTTGTCGATGCAATGGACCGGCGGGACGTTCACGATCATCCCGCACAACTGGTGGGTCCCCCGCAAGGACACGAGCAACTTCTGGTACCCGAGCACCATGACCGACCCGCAGGGCTTCTTCACCAAAATCACCGACGGCAAACCCCCCGACCGCCCCCTCGTCAGCGACCTCCTCAACGCCACCCTCGCCGCCGGCGCCAACGACCCCAACGCCTGGTCCAACGGCCACGCCTGGAACAAGCAAGTCGAATCCACCTCCCTCCTCTACATCGACGGCCACGTCGCCCTCCACTTCCAACCCGAAATCAAAGTCCGCTGGCAGGGCAATTGGGATAATCTGTATTGATGAATGTCGGTCCGGCCCGCACGCACTTGCGGTCGCTGTTGCTCGACCACGTGTTCTTCAAAGTGTCGGAGCAACACGCGCCAGGAACACCAAAATGAAATCAGGGCTTTGAACTCAATAAAGCATTCCTTGGCGACCTTGGTGTCTTAGTGGTTCAGTTTTTCAGTTCCGTAGGTCCGGGCCAGCCCGGACACAATTGACGAACCCGTATACAAGATAGGTCGTGCCGTCGATTGGCGACGGACATTTCATTCGCATCGTGAATCTTCATGGCTATCGTGTCCGGGCAGGCCCGGACCTACCCCGGAGCCGGACCTACGTCACTGGAATAAATGGGTCAAGGCGTGGTTCCCGAATATTAATTCGTTTGATCGGTGTGTTGATCTCCGTTGAATGCTGGACGCGAATTCGGAACGATGAACGCATCATTCTGTAAAATTAGAATTGATATCTCCCCACCATTTTGCTCACTCATCAACACGTCTGACGAATGCTGTCGCCCATCTGGGCTACGCCATTCAACACGCAAATGTCTGGATGGAAATATCAAATGTTCGTGAAGTGTTGCAATAGCACCCGGACCGAGATGACCAATTTCATCCTCCATATCTCCTGAGCGTAGAAATACGTCAGTAAAAAGATCCGTTGTGCCATTCTTCACATTGACAAAGTCGATCACAGTCATTGCTTCTCTGCTGCTTTGATGGGGTGATCGGAAATACCAAGCGCCTAAGGCCGCCACAAACATCAGCAGTAGGAACAATATGAGATACTTCATGCTTCAGCCTTACTTTTCAAGAAGATGTTTGAAAACATATGCCTGAATATCCCCAGCGAGGTAGGGTGGGTCAAGCGCAGCGGACCCGCCACGCATGACGGACCCATGTCCATATTTTGAACGTCGACATTCGCGCGGCGGTCTTTGAATCATTCAACCTCCAATTTTGTTTCAATCCCACTCGTGCCCCAATCCGCATCGAAGATCCCGCTGCGGACGAACAGATGCAGCGACGAATACGGCCAATCGATCGGGCGGTTCACGTGCCCGTGCTTGACCGGGTTGTAATGAATGTAGTCAACATGGGCGGCGAAATCGTCCTCATCGCGGATGAGATGTTCATAAAACCGGCGCTGCCACACGCCGCTTTCATGTTTGGCGATCTGGCTCGGCCGGCGATGCGATGCGCGGCCGATGCGCCGAGCGAAGCGCGACTTGACGAGACGCCAGCGCGTTGAAAAGTCGTCATCGCCGGCGGGCAGGGTCCAGATCATGTGCAAGTGCTCCGGCAGCACGACGGCCGCGTCGATCTTAAAAGGCCGCGCTTCCCGCACCGTCCCGAACGCGCGGCGGAGATGTTTGATATGTTCGACGAGCCATCGCTTGCGTCGATCTTTGAGATTGACGGTGAAAAAGTAAGTTCCGCCGACTTGTCGCCAACGACGATATTCGGGCATCGAATCATTCTACGCCTCGCGTGGCGGGTCCGCTTCGCTTGACCCACCCTACCGCGATGATGGCGGCCGAGGTCGGAGCGAGGCGCCGGGGCGCGGGATGCTTGGGCGGCGATCACGAGAGAGTCCCGGAAAGGCGATGGAATATCGTCGGCTCGGGAATTGATCCGGGGTTGTCCCCCGGCGGAGCCGGGGGCTTTGGGCGGAGGCGGATGAAAAATGGATTCGATTTTCCATTGGTCATTTTCCATTGGGGGGACCGGGAGCATGGGGGCGGAAAATGGGTCGAGTTTCGCATAAGCGCGTCGCGAAACGCGCATGGGGAAGGCAAATTTGTCGCGGGCGCGCGCACGAGCGTTTGTAAGTGCTTGATTGAGGGGGCACGAAGGGCGAGGAAATTGCCTCGGGCGCGCGCATGGACGCGCCCGTGCGCGCTGGGAGCGGAGAAAAGGGCGGGATTATTCAGGAGATATGACGCGAGGGCGGGGAGCGCGGCGGGTGGAAAAAGCGGGCGCGCGGGTGTGATGCGGGGATCGGGGGTTGGGGGTTGGGGGTTGGGGGTTGGGGGTTGGGGATCGGGGGGAAACCGGGGAGGGGAACCGGAGGGGTCAGGGGGTGGGGAGGGTGTCGAGGGGGAGGTTGAGGTAGCGGGTGGAGGTGTGGGTTGTGTCGCCCTGGTCGGTGTGGGTGATGATGAGGGCGGCGAGGGCGGGGGTGTCGTCGGCGAGCTGGAGGGCGCGGTCGAGGGGGAGGACGGAGAGCGCGGTGGACATGGCGTCGGCGAGGGTGGGGTCGGGGCAGATGACGGTGACGCCGGTCTGGGTGGTCAGGCCGAGGCCGGTGTGGGGATCGACGATGTGGGAGTATCGGACGCCGTCGATGTCGATGTGCTGGAAGGCGTCGCCGGAGGTTGCGACGGAGGTGTTTGCGGCGAGGAGGTAGGGGATGTCGTCATGCGATTCGGGTTTGGCGTCGGCACCCGTGTCTTCGACGGGTTTGGTGAGTTGGGGGATGGGCATGAGGGCGATGCGCCAGCCGTTGCGATGCGGGGGCGGATCGGTGACGTAGACGCTTCCGCCGCCGACGATCATGGCGCGGGTGATGCCCCTGTCTGAGAGGACTTTCATGGATTGAGCGAGGGCGTAGCCCTTGGCGATGCCGCCGAGGTCGAGTCGCATGTGCGGGACGGCGAGCTGGACGGATCGGCGTTGCGGATCGAGCTTGACCTTTTGCCAACCGACGGCGGCCATCGCTGCTTCCAGCCGCGGCGGATCAGGCAGGCGACCGGCGATGCGGGCCTGACGCCAGAGTCGAATCACGGGTCCGACGGAGACGTCGAACGCCCCGCCGGAGCGGTAGGCGACCTGCTGCGAGACGCTCAGCACATTCCACAAATCCTGCGAGACGGGGACCCAATGATCCGAACCGGCGGTGGCGGAGAGGCGGGACAGTTCGCTGCCGGGGGCGTAGTCGCTGAGGATGTTGTTGAGGTCGTCGATGCGGTCGAAGGCGGCGGCGGCGGCCTTGTTGGCGTGCGTCACGTTCGAGTCATAGAATACGACCCGGAAAAGCGTGCCCATCTGCGGATGGGTATACTCGTACCGCTGCAGGTCGGCCGAGCAGGCCCCCAGTGATGCGAGCATCCATGCCCCAACGAAGATCACGCCCAACCTGCTCATACCCGTACCTTCAAAAAGACCGCCGAAAATGAACCCGTCCGGTGCAACACGGGTAATAATAGTCAAGTTGTCCATGCCATGACGCCATGAAAGGATCGTGCATGCCCCAATCCCGCCTGACGAAGTCGATGACGCTCTGCCTGTTCGCCCTCGCCCTCGCCGCCGCCGCGCAGGCGGACGATGCCAAGCCCTACGTTGAAAAAGTCCCGGGCACCACGGCCGAGTTTCCGATGACCCCCATCCCCGGCGGGACGTTCAAGATCGGCTCGCCGGACGATGAGAAGGACCGCAAGGAGGACGAAGGTCCGCAGGTCGAGATTCAGGTCGAGCCGTTCTGGATGGCCACGCACGAGATTACCTGGGACACGTACGACGAATACCTCAAGCAGTACAACGTCGAAAAGGAAAAGCCGTTCCACAAGCTCGAAGGCCAGGAGCTTGTCGACGCGGTGAGCATCCCCACGCCGCAGTATGAGGAAGGCATCGACATCGTGGTGCGGATGGGCCGCAGCGGCGGGTATCCGGCGGTGGACATGTCGCACCTGGGGGCGCGGATGTTCTGCAAATGGCTCACCAAGAAGACGGGTCATTTTTACCGACTGCCGACGGAGGCGGAATGGGAATACGCCTGCCGCGCCGGCACGACGACGGCGTACAACTTCGGCGACCCCGATGAGGAAAAGCTCAAGGAGAACGCGGTCTACATCGACAACTCCGAAAAGGAAGACGGCAACGGCGCCTACCGCAAGGTCGGGACGAAGAAGCCCAATGCGTGGGGCCTCTACGACATGCACGGCAACGTGGCCGAGTGGTGCCTCGATCAGTATGACCCCAAGCACTACGCCCAGTTCGCCGGCAAGGGTCCGGTCAAGGCGGCGGATTTCATCAACTGGCCCAAAACCGAATACCCCTGCGTGATCCGCGGCGGGTCGTGGAACGATTTTCCCGATCTGTGCCGCTCGGCCACGCGGTTCCATTCCACCGTCGATCTGAACGCGCGCGACCCGCAGGTGCCCATGAGCGTGTGGTGGCACACGGAGGGCTTCTGGGTGGGCTTCCGCGTCGTGCGCCCGGCGGTCGAACCCTCGCCCGAAGAGCAGAACAAGTATTGGGAGCCCGCCGACGACTACGTCAAGGGCCTGATGCTCAAACAGGGCGACAAGCAGATTCGCGCGATCATGAAGTGATCGCGCCGGGATCGGGAATCAGGGATCAGGGATCGGTGTGCTGATCTCTTATCCCCTCCCCCTGATCCCCAAACCCTGATCCCTGATCCCCAAAAATCCCGCCGCTGAATTGATGGATCTTCTCGATAATTGAAGGATGCTGGTGATGAAGACAAGCTGGATCGTCGCGATGGCGATGTGGGTGGGCTGCGCCGCGATGACGTGGGCGGACGGCGGTGATGCGAGCGCGCCCGAGCAGATGAAGCCGTATGAACAGAAGATGCCCGACGCGTCGGTGAGTTTCAGGATGACGCCGATTCCGGGCGGCTCGTACACGATGGGCTCCCCGGAGGCGGAGGAGAAGCGCGGCGACGACGAAGGGCCGCAGATCGAAGTGAAGATCGAGCCGTTCTGGATGGGCGTGTGCGAAGTGACCTGGGACGAGTACGATCAGTTCCTTGAGCAGTACAGCCCGGCGAAGGATGCGGGGGCGCAGCCGATTCCGCCCGAACGTCAGGTGGATGCGGTAAGTCTGCCGACGCCGCCGTATGAGCTGGCGATTTCGATCCTGCAGGAGATGGGCCGCAAGGGCGGGTATCCCGCGGCGGACATGACCCAGCTCGCCGCCAAGCAGTACACCAAGTGGCTTTCCAAAAAGACCGGCCGCTTCTACCGCCTGCCGACCGAAGCGGAGTGGGAATACGCCTGCCGCGCCGGCACGACAACCGCGTACAGCTTCGGCGACGACCCCGCCCAGCTCAAGGACTACGGGTGGGACTGGGACAACTCCGGCGAAAAGTATCACAAGGTCGGGCAGCTCAAGCCCAATCCGTGGGGCCTGTATGACATGCACGGCAACGTGGCGGAGTGGTGCCTCGATCAGTATGTGCCCGATCACTACGCCAAGTTCGCCGGCAAAGGGGCGGTCGCTGAGAAGGATCTGATCGCCTGGCCCACCGAGGAGTATCCGCGCGTGGTGCGCGGCGGATCGTGGTATCAGGACCCTGACAAGCTGCGCTCCGCCGCCCGCACCCACTCGGAAAAGGACTGGAAGGTGCAGGACCCGCAGCGGCCCAAGAGCATCTGGCACCATACCGACGCCTTCTGGGTCGGCTTCCGCCTCGTGCGCCCGCTGACCGTGCCCAGCCCCGAGGAGCAGCAGAAGTATTGGGAGCCCGATACGGAGGACCTCAAACAGCTCATGCTCCGCAAAGGCGACAAGGAAATCCGCGTGCTGATTGAAAAATGAACCCATTTGCCCCGGCGAGCATAAAAAGGGGTATACTGGTCGTTCGGACTTTTTCAGCACCGATGCTTCCGTTCCTTCAATTTAATGGAGACTTCTTCCATGAGTGACAAGAGCCCCCCCCGCCAAAGCTCTCGCCGGTCGTTCATCAAGCAATCGACCGCGACGGTCGCCGGCGCATCCCTCGCCGCGTCGATCGCCTCGCGGGCCCACGCCGCCTCGACCGACGAGATCAAGTGCGCCCTGATCGGCTGCGGCGGTCGCGGCACCGGCGCCGTCACGCAGTTCCTGTCCACGACCAATGGCCCGATCCGCCTCTACGCCATGGCTGACGCCTACAAGGATCGCCTTGAGGACAGTCTCAACAACATCCAGCGCGGCGCCAAGGGCTATCCCGAAACCTCCAAGGTCGACGTCCCCGAGGAACGCCGATTCGTCGGCCTTGACGCCTACAAGAAAGCCATTGACTGCGGCGTCGACATGGTCATCCTGACCACCCCCCCCGGCTTCCGCCCCCTTCAGTTCGAATACGCGGTCAAGCAGGGCAAGAACATCTTCTCCGAAAAGCCCGTCGCCACCGACGCGCCCGGCATTCGCCGCTTCCTCGCGGCCGTGCAGGAAGCCAAGAAAAAGAACCTCAAGGTCGGCATCGGCCTTCAGCGCCATCACCAGGCCAGCTACATCGAAACGATCAAGCGCCTTCAGGACGGCGCGATCGGCGACATCAACTTCATGCGCGCTTACTGGGACGGCGGCGGCGTCTGGGTCCGCCCGCGCCAGCCGGGCATGACCGAAATGCAGTACCAGGTCCTCAACTGGTACTACTTCACCTGGATGTGCGGCGACCATATCGTCGAGCAGCACATTCACAACATCGACGTCTGCAACTGGCTCAAGGGCACCCACCCCATCGCCGCGCAGGGTCAGGGCGGCCGCCAGGTCCGCACCGCCAAGGAATATGGCCAGATCTTCGATCACCACTCGATCGAATTCACCTACGCCGACGGGTCGACGATGATCAGCCAGTGCCGGCACATCAAGGACTGCTACAACAGCGTGTCCGAACATGCGCACGGGTCCAAGGGTTACTGCAACATCTCCGGCGCCGTGATCGAGCCCAAGGAAGGCGAGAAGTGGCGCTTCCGCGGGTCCAACCCCAATCCCTACCAGGTCGAACACGATGACCTGCAGAACGCCATCCGCAACAACCTCGATTACAACGAGGGCGAATACGGCGCGATGAGCACCATGACCGCCATCTACGGCCGCATGGCCTCGTACTCGGGCAAGCTCATCCGATGGGACGATGCGTTCAACTCCAAGCTGTCGCTGGCCCCCGGCATCGACGACTACACATGGGACACCGCCGCGCCGGTTCAGCCCGACGCCGACGGGTTCTACCCCGTGCCGATGCCCGGCTCCACGCAGTCGTACTGATCGCCGCACGATCGCAACATCGAAGCCCACGCCTTGACGGCGTGGGCTTTTTTCATTGACCACAAATTATGCACTTCCCCCGCCCGAACTCCTCCAATGCGCAGATTTCACGCAGCAAAATCGTCATAATCCGCGGATTTTGGCATTGGCACAGCGCTTGCATTACCGAACCGGATGCGGCCAGTGGAAGTGATTTACTGGGCAGTGCGCCTCGTCGCGATGATCGTGCGTGAGCAACTGTGCCGGAACGCTTCCAATGCCGACCTTCTCCGGGCGGACCGCGTTTTATTGACACCGGTTTATTCGATGCCTCGCGTAATGCAAACATTCTGATTCTAAATTGTCTACCGACAGTGGACGGGGAATGAGACCCACCGCCCAACCTGTCACACTTGGTCTTTGACCGCAAAGACCAATCGGGATGACCCGCTCCGGGGTTGTCTCTTGGAGACCGACGAAAGCGTTTTCGTCGGAAGTTTTGTGACATGTGCTTATGAGAATGAGGAGCACGCGATGAGATTGTCCAAGGTGATGTCGTGGAGAAATCGTATTAACCGCAAGAGCCCCTTGGCCGCGCTGACCTTCGCCGGCCTGTCGCTCGCCGCCACCGCCTCCGCCGCCCGCGCGGATCTTTTGGCGTACTGGAACTTCAACACCGGGTTCAATTCCGCCAACGTCAACACGGCGAACAATGCCTGGGCGCTGGCCACACCCATTGCCGCCAACGCCGGTTCGGGCTCCGGCAGCATCAGTCTCGCGAGTTGGACCGGCACGACCGACGCTTTCAATGGCGACACGACCAACGCGCTCTTCGGCGATGCCGCCGGCGCGACCCTGTCCCTCGAAAGCAGCGCGGGCAACAACTCGTGGATCGACGTCAGTCTCTCGACGACCGGATACGAGAACATCATCCTGACCCTCGCCGGCCGCGGCACCAGCACGGGGTTCAGCACCGGCACATGGTCTTGGTCGACGGACGGCTCGACGTTCACCACACTCGTCGGCACCAACACCGCCACCACCGGCTCGAGCTTCAGTCTCAAAACCGCGGATTTCTCGGCCATTTCCGGCGTGAACAACGCGGCATCCCTGACGCTCCGATACACCCTCAGCGGCGCGACCAGCACCAGCGGCAACAACCGCATCGACAACGTGCAGATCAACGGCACCGCGCTCGCCGCCGCCCCCACTGTCTTCACCTTTGACGCCGACACCGGCACCGCCGGGGCGCAGGACGGCGACGGCGTATGGGCCAACGGCGACAATCACTGGCAGGCCGCAGGGGCGCAGCAGACCTGGTCCAACGCCACCCCCGACAGCGCGATCTTCGGCTCCGGTCTGGGCGGCAACGGCGGAGCCGGTGCGACCGTCACCGTCTCCAGCCCCGTGACCGTCAAGGACGTCACCTTCGACGCCGCCTCGACCGACAATTACACGATCACCGGTTCGCAGGTGAACCTGACCGGCAACATCGATGACAACAAGACCGCCGCCATCAACAGCGATATCAAGTTCGGCGGATCGAACATCGTCGACGTCGCTTCGGGTCAGGTCCTGACGCTCGGCGGCAAGTTCATGGAAGACAGCGGCGGCTCCGGCGCGTTCAAAGTCCAGGGCGCCGGACGCGTCGTCGTCACCGGCGACAGCTCCAGCACCGGGTTCTCCGGCGTGATCACGCTCACCAACCCCGTCACCTTCGAAGTCGCCGCCGGCGGCAACACCGGCTTCGCGGCCGTCAACTCCACCAGCGGATCCAACGCCGTCTACTCCGGCGACGGCACCTACGGCGGCGGCATCAACATCTTCAACGGCACCATCGAAGGCAACGCCACCATCGGCACTGACCTGGGCGGCGGCATCACCCTCGGTGACGCCATCATCAGCGGCACCATCACCCCCGGCTACGCCGCCGGCGACACCTCCGGCCAGATCACCGCCGTCGCCAACATGAAGCTCTTCTCCACGACCTACAAGTGGAACCTGACCGCCCTCAAGGACGACGCCACCGGCATCGCCGGGGCGGACTGGGACCTGATCAAGGTCAACGGCGACCTCTACGACGGCGCCAGCGGCGCGGGCACGTCCGCCTTTTCGCTGGACATCTCCCTTGATATCGATCCGACCATGGCCGACTCTTTCTGGAGTTCCAACCATAGCTGGCTCATCGCCGACGCCGCCACCAACGGCGCCACCAGCGGCAAGCAGGTCAACTTCTCGACGCTCGTCGGCTCGCCCACCGGGTTCTCGACGCATCTGGACGCCGGCGGCGACATCTTCCTCGACTTCACCGCGGGCGTCGTGACCCCCTCGGGCACCGGCGACATCGCCATCACCGAGTTCATGGCCAACCCCCATGCCGGCGGCGACTCGGACCTGGAATGGGTCGAACTCTACAACTACGACTCGACGAGCATCAACCTCGACGGATGGCGCCTCAAGGACGATGACACCAACAACTCCCTCCTGCCGTCGTTCGACCTGGCTCCGGGTGAATTCCTCATCCTTGCCCGCAACAAGACGGCGTTCGAGGCGGCCTGGCTCGCCGGCGTCGCCAATGACCACGTCATCGATCTGTCGAGTCTGGAACTGGCCAATGGCAATGACGAACTCGTGCTCGTCGACGCCAACGGCGACGTCGTCTGGCGACTGGCCTACAACGGCGGCATCGCCGACGGGTTCTCCGTCTATCTCGCCGACACCGACTTCGCGCACACCAACTACGGCACCAAGACCGGCAACGTGATCAACACCAACGGCACCGACCCTGAAACCGGCACGATCGGCTACGAGTCCAACGCCACGCGCATGGACGGCAGCGGATTCTACAGCGGTGATCCGAACATGCTCGGACCCGATTTCGGTAGCCCGTTCGCCCTGTCCACCGCCCCCATCGCCGTGCCCGAACCCTCGACGTTCGGCCTGCTGACCATCGGCGCCATGACCCTGATCCGCCGCCGCAAGCGGTAATCGTCCACGCACCCGTCGAAAGCTGGGGGATGAACGTCCCTCAGCTTTCCTTTTTGAATGGAAACCCATGAAGAACCGGAACGGATTCACCCTCGTCGAACTGCTCGTGGTCGTGGCGATCATCGCCCTGCTCATCAGCATCCTGCTCCCCTCGCTCTCGCGCGCCCGTGCCGTCGCGCAGCAGGTCGCCTGCCTCGCCACCCTGCGCGGGGCCGGTCAGTGCATGGTCACCTATACCATCGAACACAAGGACTGGCTCGCCGGCCCCAACACCTCCGGCGCGTTCATCACCAGCGGCACCTCGACCTACCCCACGCAGTACGACGGCAAAAAGTCCCCGACGTACAACATGGACTGGGTCTCGCCCACCATGGGCGACGCGCTGGGCCTGCCCGAAAATCGCGATGAACGCATCAAGGCCATCTTCAACAACGCCTTCACCTGCGCCTCCAACAAGGAAGACTGGGACGCCAGCTACAACGGCTCGTACACCCCCATCACCGGCCTGCGCGTCGCCAGCTACTCGGCCATGAACGGGTTCCACATCACCAAGGACTCCAAGCCGACCGCCTTTGACGCCGGCTACGCCAACTACCTGCCGCGCGTCCCCGCCGCCTATGTGCCCAAACTCGGCGCCGTCGGACGGGCCGCAAACAAGGTCTACGCCATGGACGGCGCCCGATATGTCCAGTACGGCAACGGCGTCATCAGCTACAACACTTTCGTCTGGCAGAACGACGGCGGAAACTTCATGAACTTCTCCCCCGCCGTCCCCAAACTCAACAGCGACGGCGACCCCTACAAGCGCGTCACCGACACCGGCCCGCTCACCGACACCGCCGAGCGTTTCGCCTATCGCCACGTCAACAGCTCGATTAACGGCGTGTACTTCGACGGCCACGCCGCCAATATCGAAGAAAAGGACTCGCGCGATCCGGCCATGTACTGGCCCTCCAAGTCGCGCGTCATCCTCACCAACGCCTTCTACAGCACCCAGTACGCCATCGGCGCCACCCTGCCCTGACGCGCGACTTCCGGACGTCAACTTCCGGGGACGGGGGCGATCAGCGTGAACTGGCAAACATCCAGATGACCCGTGCGGAAGTAATGCGCGCAGCCGGTCAGGTATTTCATGTAGCGCTCGTAGACTTCCTCGCTCGTCAGGGCGATGGCGTCCGCTTTCCGCGCGGCGAGATTCTCCGCCCAGCAGGTCAACGTGCGCGCGTAGTGTAGACGCAGGGAGTGAACGCGCTGCACCTCGAAGCCGGCTTCACGGGCGTACTGCTCGATGACGGAAGCGCGCGTCAGCTGCCCGCCGGGGAAGATTTCCTTCTGAATGAATTTGGCGAAGAGCACGTGTTCGTGCGTCATGAGCGTCTGCCCGGGCTCGAGCGTCTGCTCCGTACCGTAGACGATCGTGTGCAGCATCATCCTTCCCGGCGGCGACGCAGCTCCGTTCAACAGATCGCGACACTTGGCGAAAAACGCCCCGAAGCGCGCCAGCCGAAAATGCTCAAACGCCCCGATGCTCACAATCCGGTCCACCGGCTCATGGAACTCCTCCCATCCCATCAACCGGTACTCGACGTTCGCGAGCCCCGCCGCCTTGGCGCGCTCGGTCGCGGTGCGCTGCTGATTGCGGCTGAGCGTCAGGCCGATGGCGTTGACATCGTACATCTCCACCGCCCGGCGCGCCGTCGCGCCCCAGCCGCAGCCGATGTCCAGAAGCCGCATGCCCGGCTTCAGGTCGCACTTGCCCAATGACAACTCGATCTTCGCCCGCTGCGCCTCCGCCAGCGTCATGTCCTCGCGCTCAAAGTACGCGCAGCTATAGGTCATCGACGGATCGAGAAACAGCGTGAAAAAGTCATCCGACAGATCGTAATGCGCCTGCACATCCCCAAAATTCGGCTCGAGTTTCGACATGGCCGAATTCTACCATCGACGCGACCGAACCGCCGGGAAAATCGGCGGCGGGCCGGTGGGTCGACCCGCCGCCGCTGTGTGTTGTCGGCGCGCTACTTCGCGCCGTTGCCCTCCGCCAAATCGGGCTTCTTCGCCTCGTCGGGCGTCGCCTCCGGCTTCTTCACCGGCGGGGCGCTGTTGCGAAACACAATGAACAGCCCCGAGCGCAGGATCGGATGATCCGGCGGCAAGGGCTCGACGCCGCGTGATTGCAGATATTCTTCGAGTCGCTTATCCATGATGGGGATTCCCTTCGCAAAGCACGTACAAAGTGCGCGTGTCTATGAAATTTGGATTCACGTTCGATCATCAATCATCTGAAAATGTGCGGCGGAGCTCGGGGCATGGGGCGTCCTTGGTCGCATGAAGCGGGTGGCGGACGCGGAGATGAACACTGGGATGCCCCAACAAAAAACCCCTAGTGACGGAGGGGGCCCGCCGTTGGTTGCCCGCGTTTGCGGGCCGCATCGTTCCTGTGTCCAGGTCAGCAGTGGCACCTTGCCGGCGAAGGCAGGTTGCCGGGCGATCTTCGGGCTGAGGCCCTCACGCCGCTCGCGATGCACGATTCAATTGTCGAACGGCATCACTCTAGCCGCGGTTCGCCGCCGGTCCAGTGAAATTCCACTTCGGTCCGTTGCGCCCTGACGCGCCCTTGTCAGTGGCGTCGGTAGACTGCCCCTAGACTCGTGATGCACGGACGCATGCGACACATCGAACGGCCCATCCCGGCGGTCGGCTCCGGAGGCGATCGCCGCGGATTCCGGGGGGCTCAACCCCGGGGTCGGACCTTTGGTTCCGTCCCCGGCTTTTCATATCGCCCCCGACGGCAATAGGCTTGTGAGGCGATCCCGCGATGACTAGACTGGCGTTCTCATCCTCTGTTGCGGGGGCTTTTGCCGTGCCGGCCGATTACAGTCGCATTCATCGTCTTCTGCGGATCCTCACGCTCATTCAATCCGACGGCGACTGGACCGCGCAGCGTCTGGCTCAGACATGCAGCGTCACCGTGCGGACGATCTATCGTGACATGAAGATGCTCGAAGGGGCCGGCATCCCCTACTTCTTCGACACGCGGACGAACGGGTACCGTGTGCGCCGCGACTTTTTCATGCCGCCGGTTTCGCTCACGCTCGATGAATCGCTCGCCCTCATCGCGCTGGGCGAGCACGTCGGCGACAAGGAGCAGATTCCCCTCACCCGCGCCGCCGGCCGCGCCATCACCAAAATCCGCAGCCAGCTCCCCGCCGCCATGCGCGATGAACTGGAGCGGCTTGACGGCCACATCGACATCCGCCTCGCCCGCGCCGGTCCGCATGAAGGCATCGCCGATGTGTACGAACAGATGCGCGCCGCCATCGCCGGCGGGCGCATCCTGCGCTGCCAGTATGATTCGATCGATGGAACGCGTCGCGGCCGGCGCGGCGAGACATCGTTCGACTTCTCGCCCTACACGCTGTTCTTTTCGCAGCGGGCGTGGTACGTGCTGGGTCATCACGCCGGCCGGCGGGCGGTGCGCTGCCTCAAGCTCAATCGCTTCTCGGCCGTGCAGCCCACGGCGCGTTCCTTCAAGATTCCCCGCACATTCAGCGTCGATCGACATCTGGGCGATGCCTGGCGCATGATCCGCGGGTCCGAGAGTTACGGCGTCGAGCTGCGATTTGACGCCGCGTTCGCCGAGACGATCGCCGACACGCACTGGCACCACACGCAGGAGATCGAATGGCACGCGGATCAATCGATCACCTTTCGGTGCTGCGTGGACGGGCTGGACGAGATCGTGTGGTGGATTCTGAGTATGGGGCCGCACTGCGTGGTGATCGAGCCGGTCGAGCTGGCGGACCGTGTGCGTGATCTGGCACAGGGGATGGTCGATGCGTACGCACCCCGATCCAAACCGTCCCGCCGCAAGTCAAAGCGATGAACTCCGACCCGCTCCATCGCTGCATCGACCTGACGCTCCGCGAGTGGATGCGCTCGTGCCGTCATGCCCGTCCGCTCTCCCCGCCGAATCTCCGCCGCGTGCTGGAGCGCCATTGTCGCCGCACGCGGCCCGACGCCGATGACCTACAGATTCATGTCATGGTGCAAAGCGGATGGCAAACGATCCTCGATCGACTCTGATCGCTCATCCTTCAAACTGCGGCGTGCCGGGATTTCGGATCGGGCAGCCTTCCATCACCCATTCCAGAGCTGCCATCCGTAGCGCCGAGTATTCCTCCCCGATCACCAGTGCATCTTCGTAGAACGACTCAGCCCGTTCGTTGACCATCTCCGCCTCAACGGTCGTCAGAAGCAGTTCAGGGTCGCGCCGCGGCGGGACGGTTTCCGCCTCCGGCTCATCCGCCGTGGCCCATCCTCTCCACGTGCTCGCCCACAAGCTCGCCGCCAGTCGCGGCGCCCCGCCCCAGGTCCGTGTCAACGCCCCGATGAGCGCCGCCCGCATGCGGCTGACTAAAAATGCCATCGCCTGACAACGCAACGTCTCGTCCAGGTCTTCTCGGATCAGATCCAAAATGTCGTCCAGTCCGTCCGTCTCGTTTTCAACAATCGCCGATTCGATCTCCCGCCAGTCTTCCGACGTGCGCGCCATCGTCAGACTGTCCATGCTTGTTTCTTCAAAGTCGCGAAACAGTTCATACCACGCCTGCCAATCCGGATCATCGCTTTCAATATCCTCCACAAGTGTGCCGAAATCCTTGTATATCCAAACGATCGCCATCACTGCGACCATCAGCCGCGCAGCTGCCATCCCGTCATCTGCGCTGATCGATTCAAACCATTGCGAGTCATCAAGCTGATCCCACGTGCGCTTGCCCCACCACATCAGCGTGCTGCCCTCGCAAAAAAAGCATTCATCCGCCAAGGAGAAATACAAATCCACCGTAGACCAGTCCGAAGGGATCCACATGACCACACCTCTGACGCGCTGTCACAAGAACAAATCCAATGTATCAACTCGCCTGACATCCTCATGTCAGGCGTGCCGCCGAGAACTTCAAAACGCAATGCACTCCGCATCGATGCCGCGCTAGACTTGCACGGCGGGTCGGGACCGAGGGTTCGATCGCCGGCAAAGCAAATTTATGGAAAGGATCGTCATGCTGCCGATTTCCGAGCGGTTTGAGGAGGCGGTCGGGTTCGCCCTGCGTCTGCACCGCGAGCAGGCCCGCAAGGGTTCGCGGATTCCGTACGTGGCGCACCTGTTGAGCGTGGCGGCGCTGGCGATGGAGCACGGGGCGGACGAAGACGAGGCGATCGCGGCGCTACTGCACGATGCGGTCGAGGATCAGGGCGGGTTGCCGACGCTGGAGGCGATCCGCGAAACGTTTGGCGAGCGCGTGGCGAATCTCGTGGCCGGGTGCACGGATTCGTACGCTCAGCCCAAGCCGCCTTGGCGAGCGCGGAAGGAAACGTACCTAGCGCACCTGCGCGAGGCGGATGCGTCGATTCGCCTCATCAGCGCCTGCGACAAGCTTCACAACGCGCGGGCGATTCTCAGCGACTATCTGACGCTGGGGCCGCGCGTGTTCGAACGGTTCAAGGGCGGTCGCGACGGCACGCTCTGGTACTACCGCAGTCTCGCGGACATCTTCGCACAGACCGGGCCGCACCCGCTGTCGAGCGAACTGGAGCGTGTCGTGCGTGAACTGGAGCGTGTCGCGGACAAGGCGGCGTGAAGCCGATCACTCGCCCATGAGCTTCGCCAGCGTCGGCTCAAGCTTGTCGAACAACGCGGCGTAACCGGCGGCGCTGGGGTGGACTTCGTCGTTGAACTTCGCTTTGTCGGCGACGCCGTCGGCGGTGACGAAAACGTCGCGGGCGTCGATATAGGTGATGTACGGTTTGTCAACGAGCGGCGCGAGCAGCGCGTTGACCTGGGCGGGTTCGGTCTTGTGTTTGTTTTGCCGCGGAAGTACGCCCAGCAGGAGAATCCGCGTCGTCGGGCAATGGTCGTGAATGCGATCGCACACGGCGGCGACGCCGGCGGCGATCTGGTCAGCGGTGTTGTAGTCGAGGTTGTTCGTCCCGATGAGAACGAGCGCCGCCTTCGGCGCGATGCCTTCGAGTTCGCCGTGATCGAGGCGCCAGAGGACGTTTTCGGTGCGGTCCCATCCGAACCCGAGGTTCGCCGCATCGCGCGGCGCGAGATGCTTGCTCCATGCGTCGGTCCCGCGCGCGATCGGGGCCTTGGGTTCGCCGGCGAAGTAGTGCATGATCGAATCGCCGATCACGATCAGTCGCGGCGGACGGGCCTTGATGAAATCCAATACCTGATGATGCCGCGTCTGCCAGTCATAGATGCGATAGTCGCGGTCCTGCGTCACGGGCACGATCGCTGAATTGTCAGCGGGTTGGGCCTGGAGCTGCGCGGCGAGCCACGGGCTGACTTTTTCCGCCCACATCTGACCGTGCGCCCGCTGGCCCGCCTCGCTGAAATGCACGCCGGTCCGCATCTTCGCGTCGAGCGTATCCGTGTCCGGCCCTTCGGTCGTCACGCCGTCGCTCCACAGCTTCGCCTGCCCGGCGCGGATCGCTTCGCTCACGTGCGACCCATCGACGATTGCCTTGTTGTACGACGCCTGCGCGGTGATCCAGGGCATGGGCCATGCGGCATCGCGGCGCATGTGCGTGATGATCGTCGTCATCGCCGCGGCGTACTCGTCGCCGGTCAGACGCCGCGGCGTGGGGCTCGGCTGATTGGAATCCGATTCGCCCTGATGCCAGAGCACCGCGCGGAACCCGTGCGGGCCGAGCTGGCGAATACGCTCGATCGCATGATCGTACAACTTACCTTGCGATTCGTAGGCGTCGCCGACCTGCGTGAAGTTTCCGCCGGCGGTGGGTTTGACGGCGTATCGCTCGCCGGCGGGGAGCCATTGATTGACGCTCGTCCCGCCGAAGCCCGTCGACGCAATGCCGATCGGCACGCCGAACTTCTCCGCCATCGCATCGCCGAACGCCGGCCAGCAGCTCCCGCCTTTCGATCCGTCGCCCGTACCCGGCTGCGGATCGTCAGCAAGGCGCCATGACTTGCCGTCGAACGTCGCGACCATGCCGCTCGCCGGTTTGAGCGGCGTCTGTCCGTAGTTGGTGGAGTTGGACTGACCGGCGATGACGAAGACTTCGCCCACGCCGACGTGTTCGACCGTCGCCGCGCTGCCGATTGCTTCCTTGCCTTTGACCGGCTGCACGCTCACGCGGAACCATCCGCCGGCGGGCGTGATGAACGCCGAGTCGAATTGATGGGTCGTCGCATTCACCGGCGCACGGAACTGCACATTCGCCTCGCCGTCGACGCCCTTGCCGCTGAGCGTGATGAGGATCGCATCCGCCCCCTCGTCCGCCGTCCCGCGTACGCTCACCGCCCCCTGCGACCGGCTCACGCGCTCAAACACCTGATACTCGATCGGGGCTTCGAGCCGAACCTCCCCGCGCGTCGACGCCCTCATCGACAGCGCCGCCAGCAGCACCAGCCCGAGAAACCCAACCCGCCGTGTGACCGTTTGTTGTATCCTCATCCCCGCATGATAACACCGCCGCCCCCGCCCCATTCCCCGCCAAAACGAAAAACCCGGCACCAATGGGCGCCGGGTCTTCAAAGCGGGTGATGGGATTTGAACCCACGACATTCACGTTGGCAACAGCCCCCGGAAGTGGCGTATTGTTCGATCCAAGCGCCGGTTATGACGTTCGAAAAACACTCGGTGACCGACTCGGTGCTGGAACACGGGGCACGTGTGTCCATCAAAGGGCAATAGTGTCAAAAAGCCCAACATTACGCCCAAAAATCATAACGCATGTGATGGCAATGAATTGGAAATGGCCATCGCCTGAAGTTGATGGCGTTCGTGTCGCGGGGTGTTGACATTCGCGCCGGGCTGTGGTAATATTTACCAACAATCGGAGAGTCTGGCCGATGTACCCGTTCGTTCTGTGGAACTCGATCAACGAAACCAAGATCGCGGATCATCAGGTCAGCAAGGCCGAGGTACATGATGTGCTGGACGACCCGATCATCGACGAAGTCCCCAGCCAGTCGAACCCCGCCTACTGCGTGGTGCAGGGCGAAACCCGGCACGGCCGCTGGCTCATCGTGGTGTACGAAAAAGTCGATCAGGACACGATCCGACCGGTCACGGCCTACGAGCCCCAACCCCCGAGCCACTGACATGACCCATCGCAAGAGCAAACCCGTTAAGGAACAGGCGACCGACGCAATCCGGCGGCGGCACGCGAAAATCATCCAGCACGTGGAGGGGCGGCGCGATGAACTGGCCGAACAGGCGCGGCGGAAGATGGCTGAACTCGAACCCATCCGCGAGGTGATGGCCCAACTCAAGACCCATCGTGAACGGGCCGGCCTGAGCCTGACCGATCTGGCCAAACGGACCGGCATCGACAAATCAAACCTGTCGAAGTTGGAAAACGCGCGATATCCCAACGCCACGGTGGACACGCTGACGAGGATCGCCACGGCATTGGGCGTTCGGCTGAGATGGGTCGTCGAAGCGGCGTGAGGCATCACGGGCCGGGTGAGATCAAGGTCGTTGGACATCCTCAATTCACCGCACGCCCCGTGATCCTTCTTGTATTTACCCGGTGAAGTGTTCGGACTTGAATCCGCCCGTCAGCGAAGCCGTCTGCCGAAGACAAGGAAGTTGCGGAAGTGGAAACGGCCGGGCGGTTTGGTTTTGTCGGCGTCGGGTATGCGTTCGATGCGAACATATTGGGCGCGGACGCCGCGTTGTTGCAGGTCCACGCGGTAGACGTCCTGAGCTGCGTCGAATGACGCCACTTCCGTCCATGTCTTGCCGTCTGCGGAAACGGAGACTCGAAGCGGCGCGGCCCACTGAAACTCGTCCTGTGTCGATGCGAATTCGTATCGGTTCACAAGTACAATGCCTGTCAGCAGACTCTCGCCGGCCACCTGAACCTCCGCCCACGGCTTCTCCTCGGGGTTGGTGTCGAACCATCCGCCGAAGCCGCCGCTAAGCAGTTGTGCGTAAGAGAGCGGCCGATCATGCTCGCAGGCGCTACTGGTGCGCAACAAGCCGGAGCTGCTCAACACGTCGCCGGGAAACGGCGCGTACTTCGGCGCCGCGGCGGCTTGTGCGTCGTTGAGAAACACGTCGCCTGGTTTGAGCGGCGGGAGCATCTGTGCAGCCATCCGGTTCCAAAGCCGGTAGCTGGCCATGTCGCCGGCTTCCCCGGCTTTGCGGATGCAGGTCGAGAGGGTGGCGCGGAGCAGATTCTTGTCCACCTTGTCGCCTTGCGATCGGAAGAATTCGGCATACGCGGTGGCGGAGTAGGCGGCAAAGTGGTTCTTGCTCCAGTTGAGCACCTGCTCGAACACCCAATTGTCCTTCGGATTGTCGTTATGATGGATGGCGAGCAACTTGCCGAAATACATCGCCGCCACGGCCGGATCGCCGATCTGGTTGGTTTGCCATTGCAACAGGTCGTCATACGAGAATGTGACGAGCTTTTGACCGTTTTCCTGCCGCAGTTCTCGGTTGCAAGCCAGCAGCACGCCGACCCGCTCCAGCGGCGTCATGCCCGGCAGCACCTTGTCCAGGCATCGTCGCGTCAGCGCCCAGCCGGCTTCGTGATAAGCGGGGAATGTATGTGCGGCCCGCCGACCCAGATCGAGCCACGTTCCGGCCGGCACGTCCTTGACGGATTCCAAGGTCTTGATGCAGGCGAGCCACGTGCCGTAGTTGGTCGGCTGTGCTTTGATGGCTTGTTCGTAGGTTTTCATCCAATCGGTGGCGGGACTCGGCGGCACGCCGTCCAAACCGACCGTCAGATACAAGTCGCCGCCGCCCTGACTGAACTCCACCCGCATGTCGTGTCGGCCTGGCGTGAGGGCGATTTCCTTTTCCTGGCGGCTGCAATTGGCCCCGACGATGGCGTTGCCGTCGATCGACACACGGCTGCTGTCGTCGGATTTCGTGCTGATCCGGAACAACCCCGACTTGTTCACTTGAATCTGGCCCTCCCAAACGACGCCGAAGTTCTGCGGCGATGACGGCTCAACAGTAGCAAGGTCGATACCGGAACATGAGCCGGTCTTGTCCGGCGTGAGCTTGGAAAAGTCGGGCAAGCCTGCGCCGACGCCATGCTGATAAACGCTGTACCGCCACCCCGGCAGGAATTGAGCGCGGGGCTTGTCACGCTCGACTTGCAATTGTGCCAGCCAGACGAGTCGGGCGGCGGTGAGGAAACCCCTGCTGCAGCGTTCCGAGCACCTGCCGGTAGCGCTCCACCAGCCGATACCGGTTGCCGTCTCCCCACTCCAGCGCCAGCGCCGTCGCAATGCGCTGGTGGACCAGCGGCTGGCTGAGGGGTTCATACCGGCTCAAGAGCCAGAGATTTTCCAACGCCTGCGGAGAGTCGGCGGGATCGGAGGCGAGGAACGATTCCATCCAGTTCGTATCACCAAAGAATGCTTGCAGGAATGTGCTGCCGCCTTCGCGAGCGGCGATGTCGGCGACCTTGTTCTCGCCACAGACATGAATCACTTCGTATCGCGCCAGGTCCGCACGCAACTGAGGCGACGCCATCACGCGTTCGAGGTCGGCAGCGCCGGCTGCGGCTTTGGCCGCAAGCGTGTCGCTGAGCTTCTGCTGCATCGAGGTGATGTCGTCGAACGTCATTATCGACGTAGTCGCCGCTGCAACAGAACGAGACCCGGCAACGGGAGTGATGGGCAAAAGTTCCGGCTGAATGTCGAAGTTGCCGGCGCTGTCGGTCCGCCCCTCCGTGGCTTGGGCTTCGACGCGAAGAACGACTTTGCGATCCTCCCGCCAATCTTTGAGATCGAGCGTGACTTCAACAGTGCGATGGTCCGGCCCGAGAACCGCATCGGGCGCGGCTTCCGCCAACACCGTCGCACCATCCAGCAGCGCGATGCGTTTGACCATAAGCGCATCACTGCCGCCGGTTGTGTTCATGCGGACTTTGTACGGCCCGGCATGGTCGAAGAAATACGCGGTGTCGGTCATGTCCCATGTGTTCAAACCGGATTGGACCTGACTGGCCGCCCAGCCATAGGTCAACATCGGCGCCTCTGTGCGATGAAACATGCCCAGGTAACCGGTGGCGCCGATGCCCCAGAATGTGGTCGAATCCAAAGCAGCGATTTCCCGCTGCACCTCAAATCGCTGATCCTCGTGACCAGGCCAGCGCTTATCAATGAGAAACTTCGCGATCATGATGCGCTGGATTTGTTCATGATCGAGCACCCGGTTGCGTGGATCGTGCAACTCCTTGTTCACGCTGACCACCGCCGCCTCATAATCGGCATCGGTGAGATCCTTCTTGTTCAGAATGTCATTCCAACTGGGTTTGGCCCACGGCACGCCGCTCCTCGGGTCGGAACCAAAGCCAAGCCAGCGGATCGCACCGCTTTCATCCGCCGGGTCGGCGGCCCGGATTTCATCGTGGACGAACTTGTAACAATGGTCGTTGCCATCCCAGTTGGCGAAACCCATCACGCTCAGGCTCCGCCGCAGCAGTTCGGCCTTCGCCGGGCCTCGCGCCTGCTCAGCTTCCGCCCATAATGCATCACGCTTCTCCCGTACCGCTCGCATTTCCATGATGCGGGCCGCCATGGTCCTGGAAGTCAGCTCCAGCCGCGGCTTGTTCTCGCAGGCCACCGCTCGACCTTCACTGTCCATCAATGCGATGCGCGGGCAGTACGTCTTGTCCCACCAGGAGAATTGACGGTTCCTGCTTTGGAGCACCTGCGCCTGTGAGACAAGACGAACATCGCCATCCACCGCCTTATCCGCCAGGACGGCGGCGCGCACGCTGCCGGGGATATGCTGGCCCCATGGCGATTTGCAGATGAGCCGAACCTCCAGCGACGCGCCCGCCGGCACGGGCGATGCCAGCACCAGCAGCAATGTGCGACGCTGATGCTGATGCGCCAACGGATTCCAGAAGTTGTCCGACCGATCGTTGACGCCGTCGATCGCCAGCCATGCGCCCCAGTCGCCCTCGGTGGCGCTCGCCCAGTCGGCGACGAACTTCACGGGTGTACCGGCAACGACCACTTCAACTTCGCTGAGGGTGAAGTTGCCGTTGTGCGCCAGGCCGGGGCCGTCGCCGGGCAGTTTCGGGTCCGTTGGAAAATCAAGACGCAGCACGCTGCCGCCCGTACGGGCTCTCATCTTCAACGTCAGCGTGTCCTCGCCCGGCGTGTTGCCGCCGGTGGCGATCCATGCGCCGTCGTCGCGCCGGGAGTAGACGAGATTGTTCTGCGAAACGACACTGATGATTTCGCTGGGCGGGATCGGCGCATCGTCTTCGCAAATGTCCGCCAGATGGCGTGGCGGCGAGCTGCCGATCTGAACTTCCGAAAATCCCGTCACACCGCATCGCACCGCGGAGCATTCACCACGGACGGCGCGTCCGCCGAGGACTTCAGCGTGATCCACGGCAACGAGAATGAACTTGTCGCCCAGCGCCTCGGCGAAGTCGTCGGCGAGCCACACGTTGTGATACAGCGTCTCACCCAGTCGATTCCAATCGCTGCCGCGCTGAATAACAACGATGTCCTTGCCGGTTGCCTTGGCGCGTGCCAGCGCGGCCTCATAGTTGTCCGCGCGTTCCGCCAGGGACCTCTTGATGTGTTCGAGTGTGCCGGGTGCATTCGCGACCGCAACAGACGGCGACTTTGCGATAGCCGCCGGCTCAGTCGCCCGCAGTAGGGGCGTGACCACCGGCGAAGTCGACGATGACGCGACAACAATCGTCGGCATAGCTGGCGGCGATTCGACGCCGGCAATTGGCGCTATCGGTGGTCGATCAGGAGCCGTCGTGGAAGCGGTATCGCCGGCGTCAGGATTGTGGGAGAACCAGACGGCTCCGATGAATGCCGTCAACAGCACGACCATAACAATGATGTTGCCGAAAATTGCGGCAACCTTTAGCCCCCGGTTAGGCGAACGATCAGAAAACGCGTGGCCGTCGGTATGACGTGCCGGCTCCGCAGGCAATAGCGGCTGCGTGGCTTTGGAGTCGCGGACGTTGTGGAATACACGAAATCTCGCATCACATTTCACGCATCGCACGGCAGTGGAATCGACCCTTCCGTCCGATTGATATCTTTGTCCGCACCGTGAACATTGAATTGTCATTTTCGTTGATCTATGCATTGGGGTGCTCTCGATGACGGTGTATTTTGCTTGCTTGCGGTGAGAACTGAGATTGATGATCGGAAAAATCAGGCCGGCGACCAGGATAATCTCGCGTCTCCAACAGATCCACGTACAAGTGGATCATCGCCGGCTGGCCGCCGAGCAGGGTACCGAGTTCCCCTCTTTCGGAACATAATCCGCGGAAGGCATATTGATGGGAAATGCGGCCTGTCATTTCAGTTCTCGCCGGTGCGAATGCGTCCGTCCGCGTCGATGGTGTATCGCTGACGGAACTGGCACGTGTCGCCCACGGCGAGGTGCTGACCGGTGACGCATAGGAGAATGAGGCGGATTTCGCCGGGTTTTCGGGATTTGGGCAGCGAATTGATTTCAAAAGAAAACGTGTCGTCCGCGCCGAGTGTGCCGGCATAACTCACCGCGTCATAATCATCATGGCCATCGGGGTCAACATAAGCCACTACGCCATAGACGGGCTGGTTGGACGTGAACTTGCCGGTGATGTTCAACTGCCCGGCGGCGGGCGAGTTGACCACGCAGTTCGTCACGATGGCATTCCATTGTTTCGTCAATCCCTTATCCACGCCGGAAAACAGCGGGTTGGAGGCCAGCCACAGCGCGTGCGCCAGCGTAATGAAAGAACCATTTCCCTCGTGACGAAGTTCCTCGCGCAAATGCTGGTTGCCGTCACCCATGAGCGCATGGCCGCGAACGGGCCGGTCCGCCGGCGTCTCGGCGTTGTGCGGCAGACCGAAGCAATGGCCCAGCTCGTGAGTCGTACCGCCGATGAAAAAACTCTGGTAGCGGCCATAACTGATGCGGCCGTATTGCCGGTCATTCACCCATTGATTCGTGTCCATAAAAAAACGCGGGTCGAGAATATCCGAATCAAATTGCCAGCAGAAGCCGCTGTGACAATCACCCATCCCGCAATACGGGCTGTTGTGCCAAGTGTTCGAGCCTTCATGGTTACCCAGCCGCGTGAAGACGACGACATGGTTCGTGCTCAACCTGACACCTTCGGCTTCCAAAACCTTTTTCACATCCTCGCGGATTTCATTCGCCGACCTCTCCTCGGAATACTCGGCGGCGGGACGTGAACCCTTGACCATGTGAATGATCACCTTGCCTTCGGCGTCCCTGGCGAGTGGAATACCCCGCGACGGCAGGCCGTACGCGATTAAGGATTTTCATTTGGTGATGTTTCATTTGGTAAGCAATCCGATTTCGGCAACGGTGATGTGATTACCGTCGGCGCTGTGTTTGGCGACGAACTTGAAAAAGCGCGCGGACACCGGCTTGTCAAACGTGACGGTTTGCTCGACCGGGTGGGCCTTGATGTTACCGAACTCGCCTTCCGCCACCGGCCTGCCCCAGTCTTTGCCGTCGGCGCTGAGATAGAACGCATATTGATCCACGATGCCGCGGGTGCTGCCGTCTTGCCGGGGCAGATAGGTAAATCCGGCAAAGGTCTCGATCTTGCCGAGGTCAACGACGATCTCATGCGGGGCGGGGTGTTCGCCGTCCGAGCCGTGGGTGTGCCACAGCGTACCGGGGTTGCCGTCAATCGCATTCCTCGCTGCGCCCGCTTCGTAGGAAACAGAGACTACTTTCCACTTGGCTTTCATCGCCATTTTTGGATCGCCACCAACCGGCGGGACCCACATGTCGAATTCGGGTTCGAGGAACAAGCCGAAATCCGACAATGCCGGGCACACCGGCGATTTGGTGACGCGAATACGAACTTTGCCGGTGGTTGTTTTAGGAACGCGCCACAGATGACATGCTCCGATGGATTCCGCCTTGGCGATTTCCTTCCACGCACCGTCCTGCCAAACGTCCACCGCCACACCTTGGATGCGTAAACCGAGGCGGATGTCCTCGCGGAGGCGAATCAGATTGAACGTTTTCTGGCCGGAAAGCTCGAATGTCACTTCGGGCGTTGTCACGGAATCATCGGTTACCCAGGCACTCCAACGGTCGTCATCGAGCAATTTTTGCGTGTCGTATTCCCGGGTGTCGCCGCCGCGGATGTTGCTGGCATAGGGCTTCGCACCGTCAGCGAGGTTCGTTGCAAATGTCGCGCGAAGATGTTCACCGAACTGACGGAGGCTTTCGACGTCATTTTCATACAGGATGCCTCGACGGTCGGGCGGAACGTTGAGAATGAGCGTCGCGCTGTGGCCGACAGAGTTCAGATAGATCTGCATAAGATTTTCCGGCGAACGCACCTTGCCATTTTCGGACGCATCCCAGAACCAGCCGGGACGGATGGAGACATCCACTTCCGCGGGGCACCATGTCTTGCCGCCAAGGATGCCGGGACCGAGCTTGTTATTACCGTCGATAATATGGCCGGGCGCTTCGTTCGGCACGTAGTCAATTGTCGCGCGGCACGGGTCGGGCGACCAACCGTCTTCATTGCCCACCCACCGGCAATCCGGGCCGGCATCGGAAAAGATGTTCGCGTTGGGTTGGAGCTTCCGAATCAACTGCCACGTGGCTGGCCATTGGTAATACGTCGCGGCATCAATGTTGCGGCGCTCGTTCACGTCTTGGGATTCGACCGGGCCGACTGTGCCCTTGTAGTAACCGGTGCCGCCGTTCGCACCGTCGAACCAAACCTCGAAAATCGGGCCGTAGCCTGTAAGCAGTTCCCGGAGTTGATTGCGGTAATAGGTGATGTAACCAGGCCGGCCATACTCCGGATAATTGCGATCCCACGGCGAGAGATAGACGCCGAATTTCATGTCCGCGTTCTTGCACGCCTGCGCGAACTCCGCCACCACATCGCCTTGGCCGTTCTTCCAGGGCGCATTTTTCACACTGTGCTCGGTGAATTTCGACGGCCAGAGACAAAAACCATCGTGGTGCTTGCAGGTGAGGACCACGCCCGTCAGTCCGCCGGCTTTCAGCGCGCCGACGATCTGATTCGCGTCGAACGCCGTGGGATTGAATGCAGTTTCGCTCTCGCCGCCGGTGCCCCATTGGCGGCCGGTGAACGTGTCCACCGTGAAATGGCAGAACGCATACATCTCCATTTCCTGATGCGCCAGTTGCCGGGGCGTCGGCGTCGCGCCATACGGTTTGGGCGGTTCGGCCGCGCCGGCTTGGGTAGCGATCAGCGAAACGGTCAGAACGATAAGGATGTGCCTCATTTTCATTTGGCCATTCGCAATGTTGATTGTGTTTCTCGACTTTGGCGACCATTGAGCATGCGATTCCATCACCGCGATTCAAAATGTCCCGGTTTGTTCGCCGATCACCTTGTAGTCATTGCCGTCTTCGGGTTTGAACTGAACCTGAACGCGGTATTGAAAGCCCACGCCGGCAATGCCGATGCGCAGGGTCGTCGGTGCGATTTTCATGGGATTCGTCGCGCCGCGCGTGCCGCGTCTGATTGGCCCGAGGTTCAGGACGTTTCGTTCCGCATCCTCGCCGTAAGCGCGATACCGGGACCACACGCTGAGTGTGAACTCGTGATAGTCGTTGACTTCACTGATGGCGTAGGCAACGCGTAACCAGCCTTTGCCGGGCGTCTCGCAATTGAACGAGACTTCGTCGGCTCTGGCGATGGACGGCGTGACCACCCCACACGCCGGCGCCAAGCACCAGCCCAAATATTGAATCGCCCTGCGGCGCGAGATGATCCTTTTCGATCCCAATGATGGACCGCGATCGGTTGGGCACATGAACGATGAGTTGCGGTCGAGCGTCACGGCGCATTCCTTGTGCAGATTTTGCGAGACATTTTGAAATTTGGAGCCGATACACGGGTCGTACCGATCTTCTCCATCACGGACCGGGAATTTCGAGTTGGGCCTGTTTGCCGGCCTCGGTGTCGGGGTAGAGTTTGATGATCATTTCGAATTGGCGGCGGGCGATGTCGGGGTGGCCGGTCTGCTTGAGGGACGCGGCCAGATCGTAGAGGCGCTTGGCGTCCTTCTCGCGTTCGACCTTTCGATCGACTTCGCGGATGGCCTCGAAGTTCTTCATGGTCTGCCTGTTGCTCTCGTAACCGTCGATCCATTGCTGGGCGATCTGGGCGGCGGGCGTGTTGTCGTAGTTCTTGACGATCGCGGTGTAGGCGACGTAGGCGTCGTAGTCTTTGCCCTGGGTGCGGAAGCGGTCGGCGGATTCGAGCTGGCGCAAGGCGAGCGCGGAGCGCACGTCGTCACGAGACAACTTGGCGGAGTTGTCGGGCAGATGAAGCGGCGCGACCTGCGGGCGAAGCGCCTCGGCGAGCGCTTTGACCGCTTCGCTATTGGCTTCGCTTCGGTTGAGCCGCGCCACGTCCTTGGCGCCGTCGCCTTCGGGGGCCGCGAGCGAGGCGAGGCGGGTGACACTGTCCTCGGGCGTCCGGCCATCCTTGCGGGCCTTAATCCAGTCGATGTACGGCTCGATGCCGGCGAACTGCTCAAGGAACTCGTTGAAGACCTTGGTCTTCACACCCGGGGCGCGTTCGATGTATTTGAGTCGTGCGTGATACACGCGGCCAGCTTCGACCCGCTGCTTGTTGGTCGGATCGTTGAAGACGGTGTTGAGTTGATCGGTTTGGGGGCGGAACTCGGGCAGGTCGCCGTAGAGGCCGAAGAAATTGCGCAGCTCAAGATTGCCCTCGTAAAGCTCTCCGCGGTCGAATTCAGCGAGGATTTCGCTGAAGCGCGTGCGCGCCGGGCCGACGACGAACTCGTAGAGCAGTTTGGCTTTGTCGGCGTCGGTCCCGGAGCCCCCGATGATCGGAGCGGCGTCGATGAGCGCGGCGCGAATCTTCTTGTCGCGGATCATAGTGTAGATCGAGCGTAGTTTCGGAGATAACTCGCCGAAGCGGACGCCGGCGATGCGCGGGTAGCCGCCGTAGACGTACAGATATCGGCGTGATGAGCAGAGGATGTAGCCAAGGCAGGCGTTGGAGATGATGCGGGTATTGAGGTAGGAGTCGCCGCCGTTGTTTTCCTTGCCGGGGGCATAGTCTGCGGAGAAGTCGGGTTGGCGGCAGAGCGTAAAGTACCATCGCCACTCGTCCATGTAGGCGCGGAAGCCGTCGGGGTCCGTCGCGGCAAGCGAGGCGAAAGCGGGTGCCATAGCCGGTACAGTGAAAGCATGATTCTCACGCACGGATTTGGGATTGTTCTTGAGCCAGCTCGCCCATCGTTTGCGATAGTCGGGTTCGATATTGGCGACATAGGCCGCGAGGATGGTCTGGCCGGTTCGACCATGGCCCTGGTGATCGTCGGAAGCCCAAGCGTATCCGACTCCACCCCCACCCCCGGTGCAGTCCTTGAGCCACTTCAATGAGCGGTTCCACGCCTCGTCAGGAACCTTCGCGCCGCACTCGCGCGCCATCGCCCAGAACCACATCACGCCGCTGGTCACGATGTTCAGGCCGCCGCCATTGTAGGTCACCGGCAGGCCCCCGTGGCCGAACCGGCCGGTCTGTTTGTCCTGGTTCTCGACGAGTCTGTCAACGCGTTCCTGGATCAGCGGGAGCACCGACTCATCCTGCGTCGCCAGATAATATTCGCAGAGGAAGATGCCCGAATAGAAATGGGCCCAGTTCCAGTCGGTGACGTTGATGCCATTTCTACGGATGCGTTCGACGATCTGCTTGACGTTCTCGTCGTACTTCGAGTCGCCGGAGCCGAGCAATGTAAGTCCCGCCCACGCCATGGTGGTATAGTCCGCTCCAGCACTGTAGCCGGTCCACCAATACCCGTCACGCTGGGTCGCCGCCAGAAAACGACAGATGCCGTCGAGATACGCCTCGGACTTGGCGCAGTCGTAGGGCCAGGTCTTGCTCAGTGGGGGCTGACGCGGGATGTCAATGGTGATCTTCGTCTCCGACCCGTCACGCAGCACAGTGAGCACGAGGCCCGCTTCGCCCTCGGAGCGCGACTCGCTGATTTCGATCTGATCGCCGAGAACGCGCTGCGGACCGTCGCCGCCGGTATTCGGATCGCTGTTGGCTTTGGGAAATTTAACGCCATTCGCCGCGATGATCAGGTCGCCGACCTTTAGTCCCCCCTTGGCACCAGGCGCGTTGGCGTCAAGTTGCGTGACCTTAAACTCGGCGGTGTCGTATGCGACGGTTCCATGACCGCCGATCGCGCCGAGCGGGTACGTCGCCCACAGCACGCTTGGAGTGACGAAGACAAAGAGCGCAAGAAACGCGACCGTTACGATTGCGCTATGTTGACGGACCCACGCATGACATTTCACCGAACAACCTTTCAATTGGTGATATGTAAAAAGACCGGGATGACCCATCTGCTTGAAAATCCCTCATACCGTTTGAACGGACATTTTCCAAGACTCGCTGCCCATGAGGATTCCATCGTCGATTCGAGGGTGACATCGGGTCTCGCCGAGGATGCGGAGAGCGTCGAACCGGATCGCTGCGCCCGCGTGGTTTATGCTATGGGCGGCTCAAGGCGCCCAGATGGCGGCGAAGTAGGCGTAGTCGGGGCTGTTGGGGGCGGGCGTACCGAACCAGCCGAGGGAGTTGGTCTGCGGATCGCCGAAGCGGTAGAAGACGACATGCCCATCGGCAAAGCTGTGGGGGTTGCCGCCGCCGTGGCGGTCAGCGGGCCAGTCGATCCAAACATACGAGAGGGGTCCGCTGTGCGGATCGCCCAGCCAGAAAGAGCCGTCGTTGTATCCGCGCGGATCGGAATCGTCGAGAAAATCCAGACGTTTTGACGGATTGACGATCGCGCTCACCGAGCGGGCGGGATTGAGATAACCACTCAAGTCGAGCGGGACATGGCCATTAAGATAGGTCCCGATGGAATAGCTGCGGATGTAGTCAACTCGGTTTTCATTGGGGCAGCGATAGATGGCCGCCTGTTTGCCGATGTAGGTCCACAAACTTCCATCGCTCATCGTCTTGATCGTTTCGGGGATCGTGTCATTGAGCACCCAGCAGGTCTCAGCAGGCACGTCCGACCAGCCCGCCGTCTCAGCGCCAGGCAGACGCATGAAATGATCGGAAGTGAAACCGATCTGCGCCTGCGTGAGCTGACGCTGATTGGACATACACACGGTGATGCGAGCCGCCTGGCGGGCGGCGCTCAGGCTCGGCATCAGTATCGCGATCAGCAGGGCGATGATGCTGACGACAACAAGTAGTTCAATCAGTGTGAAGGCGTTTTTCCGCATGGGGATCCCTTCTTGGCGGTCAATCCGCAACCGAGGATGCGTGATGCGTTGCGTCGCGTCGCGCCGATGAGACTGTGACCTGGAGGATGTCGCCGTCATCACGATAATGGGGTGTATGTCAGCACAGAACATTTGAACGCGTTCAAAATACGTTTGATCCACTTTCGCGGATCAAACGTCTTGTCATCGCCCTGCCGTTTGCCTGAAACATTCAGGCCTCTATCCGCCAGGATTAGAAGGCGCGAGCGGTGTCATCTCAGTACGCAATACGGTCGTGCGCTTTGTCAGCGCGACCGGATGACGACGGACGATTCATACCTTTTCGACGGCGCATCGCGGCGATCATCAGCAGGGCCAGCCCGCCCGGAAGGGCTGCGGGAGTGGGGACGGCCGCCACCGTCACGAGCAACCGGCCGGTGCCGCTGAAAAAGGTGTCATTGATATGCGTGGCGCCGGACCCGCTGGCGCCCCACGTTCCAGCGGCCTGCTGGACGCCGTTGAGGAACAGGGCGCCGATGGTGTCGATGCCGCCAAAGTTGAGATTGAACGTAGCCCCGGACGCCACGAGCACATTGGCCAAGTCCGCCAGATACGTCTGATTGATGCTCAGCGTGCCGGCGCTGATGGTGGTATCACCGGTATAGGTGTTGGAGCTGGTCAGCGTGAGGGTTCCGGCACCGAGCTTGGTCAGACCGCCTCCACCGCCGCCGTTGAGCAGGGCCTGGGCGATGGTGATGTTGAAGCCGTTGGTGTCGATGATCGCCCCGCCGCTCTGAACATTGGCAGCGCTCAGACCCGACATGAAAGCGGCGTTGGTGCTGCGGGCCTTGAGCGTGCCGCCGTTGAAGTTGAAGGTGGCGGTATCGGAGGCGTTGGCCTTGTTCATGCTGTCGAGCGTCAGCGACCCGCCGTTGAGATTGACGGTCGACGTCTGGTTGGAACCTGCGGTGTGGCCGAACTGGAGAGTGCTCAGGGTCACGGCGGCCGTGCCGCTGACATTGAGGATACCGGTGCCGCGGGTGGCCAGGACGGTAGTGCCGGCGGTGGAGGTGAACGTGCCGCCGCTGAGGTTGAGCGTGCCGCTGCTGCCGGTGCCATCAGCGATCCAGAGCCCAAATGTGCCGCTGACGTTTACGGTCCCGCCGGTCTGATTGAACACGCCAGCGCCGGCGTCGCCCACCATCATGCCTGCGTTGCCGCCGGTGAAGGCGATGCCGCCGGTATTGAGCGTGAGGGTTCCAGCGTTCACGTTCACGGCTCGATTTGTATTGTTCACGGTGGCGGTGATCGTCCTGCCATCCAGTTGCACCGTGCCCGCGTCGATTACAAATTGATTCGCCTGGAAGTTTCCGGCGCCAGACAGGATGAGCTTCCCGGCGTAGCCGGATTTGCCGAAATGGATGGTGTTGGTCCCGGCTTTGGTCAAACCGCTTCCGATCGTGGCCATCGCGCCGTCGACAACATAGAACGCCGGCGTGGTCGGGTTGCCGATCTGGATGACACCACCGGTCAGGTTGTAGCCATTAGCGTTGAACGTCAGGGAGTTTGCGTTCTCTGGACCGGCATTGACATTAACCACTCCGCCGGTTCCCTCGAACACCGCGTCGTTAAAAGCACCCCATGTTACGTTGTAGGGGCCGCCGCTCGCGTTGCTCCAGTTCATGGTGGCATTGTCCCATGGGTTGGGCCCTCCGGCATCAGTGAAAAACTGATTTGCCGCAAACACCGGGACGGCGGCAAAAGAAAGGGTCAGCACGACGGTCATAGCGACGACGAATTTCATGGCAATCTCCTATCGCCCGGATTGATATTGTTTTCCGCCGATGGGCGAGATGGGTCGGAAATGGTGTGCGGTTGAGCCGGTTTGCCGGCAAGATACATGGCGTTAATCTGCTGAGCGGTCATGGCGTCGCGGCTGAGCAGCACCTCGTCAAAGCGAGCGTGCAGACCGCGAAGTAAGGTGTCGAAGTCCGCCGGGACGCCCGTCGGGTTCCAGTTGCCGATGCGCGCCGGGCCGATGGAAATCTCGCCCCGCTGGTCGGGCGGGACGATTTCGTGGTGGACGAGCTGGCCGTCGCGGTAGAGGTCCACGAAGCCCGCGACGTGATCGATGACCACGGTAAGGTGCACCCACCGATTGAAATCCTCAGGTCCGATGAGCACGGGCGTCTTGATATCGTTAGCGCCGATGAAGGCGCAGGCGAAGCGGCCGTCACGCGTCAGATGAAGGTGCATGCCTTGGGCTACGCCGTCCGTGGCGAACAGGTCGTTGAGGTCGTGGTCGAACGACTGGACATTGACCCAGGCGGCGAAGGTCAACTGCATGAACTGGCCGGGGATGTCGACCGCCATGTAATCGTCGCGGCCATCGAACGCCAGGGCAGGTTTGCCCGCGAAACGGCCATCGGCGCGTTTCGGATCGCCGCCCAGCACACCAACCGGGTGCTCGTCCGCGAACGACTCGTACAACAGCGTGTCGCTGTCGCTGCGTAGCGACTCCGCGAACTGCTTCCATCGTTCGTAGGCGTGTTCATCGGCAAACGCCCCGCGCATCGGGTCGATGCTTTCAACCTGTCCGCGGACGAAGCGGATCGCTTGACCAGCGATGAGCTCGTGCGATTCGCCCGCGAATTCAACACGCACGCGGCCTTGAAACACATCGACATCGGTCGAGGCGTCGGGGGCGACAGACGCGCCGAACTTGGTGCCCAGGTCGATAATGCGGATGCCATCCGGCAACCCGACGGCGAAACCCTGAACATCATGCGGCACATCGAAAGTCGCCGAGCCATGGGTCAGCGTCGCAGACTGATTCGAGTGCATCGCCAGCGTGGTATTGCCGCTGAGCTTGACCGAGACCCGATTCGTCAGCAGCAGTTCCGCTGAGCCGGACTTGATGGAATAGGTTCCCGGGCGGTAAAAGCCGCCCTCCACGGCCGGCTGGTCATCAACGAACAGGTCGCCGGTGGATTCAATCAGGGTGGCGAATGAAGGCGAGCGATCCGGATTCGATGGATGCAGGTCGGCAGAGGGCGAGGGTCGGTACAGGAGCAACACCGCAGCCGCCAGAACAACCGCCGCGGCCAGACCCAGACCCAGCCCCATCCATCGCAGACGTCCGCCGCTGACGCGCGCGGCCTTTGAATGAGTCGCCGGCTGATCTTCCCACTTTCCAACCATTCGACTCTTATCCAGGCTCTGAAGGTCGCTCAGAAGCATCGACTGGCGCATCACTTCCCGGGCGAACGCCGGATCCGATGCGACGCGGGCCGCAAACGCATCGGCCTCCTGAGGCGAAGCGGAGTCGCTCAGCACGCGATCGATCAACGCAATGTCATCGCGCATGCTCACGCCCGAACCTCCGAAAGCCGCTGCTCGATGCACAGGCGAAGCCCGATGCGAATCCGATGCAAAAACACGGTGATGCTGTTGGGGGTCGCCGACTCATGCGTGGCGATTTCTTCGATCGGCCGCTCCTGCTCGTATCGCATCGTAAGGACTCGACGCTGGCGCTCGGGCAGCCCCTCAATGCAATGGCGAAGCGCTTCATGCCGACGTCCCCCCTCATGGGCAACGCCGATCGCGGCATCGGCCAGACTCGCCAGCACGGCGTCCCCGACCTGTCGCCGATTATCGCCCAGACGCCTCTGGTAGCCCATGACCTTGAAGCGGGCGATTGCGATGGTCCAGGCAAGAAAATCGGTCCCACGCGTAAACTCAGCAAGCTTCTGAAGGGCTGTCAGCGCCACGTCTTGCAGTAAATCATCCACCGCCGCCGGATCATGAACCGTCGCAAACAGAAACGCGCGAACCGAAGGCATGGCCTCCGTCCAATGCTGGGCCATGAATTCGGCTCGATCCTGATCTGGCGGAAATGGCGGTTGCATGTCTATACGTTCCATCCGGAGGCGGGACCTTCCGCCTACACCAAGATTGCGCAACCGACGCGAATATTACATCGAGAGTCGCCAAATACAGGACCGTGAGAAAAAAATAGCCATAAAGTATTATATTGAAGAACTTTACGCGTGACAAAATCTTTTGTTTTCCTGCCTTCTCCCGCAGTGGAACGCCCAAGGCATCTACAATTCCGACATTCACGAATCCGACGGCCCCACATCGCCATCTTGGTGCATTCGGCGCTGCCAGCGGCCAAGACCGGCGGGTCGCAACGAAGTTCAGTTCACCGGTATCGTGTGGGTATACTCACCGGATTCCCATTGTCGTGTGACCGCTGCGTTGTTCTGACGGCAATGATATCGCTCCTAATGCCAAGGCCCTCGCATGCACGTACAGACAACCATCGACCCCGAAGACTCCGCGATCCTGAATTTGCTGTCCGGTGCGCCGCAGCGTTGGACGTCCTTGGAGGCCGATGCGATGACATCTGTGGAAGAACGGGCGCTGCAACAGCTAACTGGCGCGGCGTTGGTCGAGCGACGATTTTCGGTTCGTTTGTCGCTGATCGGCCATCCGGTTCGGCTAGATGTGATGACCACGGCCACGGGCGAGTATGGTCTGGGCGAGGCGATGGAGCCAGTGTTGCGACGGGCGTGGGAACTGTGGAAGGATTTCTACCATGAGCATTCCGCGACGGCGCCCGAGGGCAAATTGCGTTTCTTTTGCGAGCAGACTGAGCCGCAGCAGTGGCAACTGACGCCCGAAGGCGTGCAGGCCCAGCAGGATGCGGCGGATGGTCAAACCAAACGAGTACTCGATTTTGTGCAAAAGCGCACGGCGGTGTTTTACGGATTGACGGTGCGCGGCTACGGTCGCGCCGAGCGAATCGAGCAAAACCAACAGCAGCAGTCGCCCACCCAAGTCGAAGTGACCAACATGGGCGAAGTGAGCGGTCCGCTATCCCAGATGGCCACTATGATGGAGCAGTTCTTCGAAAAGCTGGACACTGCGAAACAGCCCGCCGACGACATGGGCGAAAAGCGCGGCACGCGTGGTCCTCAGCGCATGAACCCGAATCACGCCTGGCGATATCTGAGTATGGTGCAGGCCTGGACGGAGGTCCAGCGACAGAATAAGGGCAAGCCGCAGCGCCAGCGAGAGTCCAAACAATCCTTCGCTCGCAAACAGGGCATCTCGGTCCGTGACCTTGACGCCATGCTGGCGTGGTATCGCAAATACCAGAAGCAGGACTGCTTCCCCGACGATCCCCAGACGCTGACGCGCGACCAACTCGACGAACTGTTCGCATAGTTCGAGACGGTTCCGCATCCATCATGAAAAAATATTCCGCCACAACTGCGCCTCGCGCAGCAGCCATCTCTTTCTATATAGATGGACATTTTCTACTGGGGGCACGTTCATCTCGGACTCCTGCCGCCATTTCAAGCGGGACGAAAAAACTGTTCGCGGCAAATATAGAAAAGGGAGGGACAACGTGTTTTTTCATCCGCGTTGTTTCATCGAGGGAATCACAGTCAGCCGCCACCCCAAAGGAGCCCTGCGCATGGAAGCGATCACCGCAACCGACCCACCCGCCTCGCTGAACGCCGCGATCGGCTATACACGGCGCGGTTGGCGCGTGGTGCCGATTCCGCACCGCTCCAAGCGACCCACCGCCACGGGTTGGCAGCAGTGGCGGCTGGACGAGGCCGACCTGCTCGACCACTTCGGCGGTCGATGCAACGTGGGTGTGCTGCTGGGCGAGCCTTCCGGCTGGCTGATCGACATTGACTTGGACCATCAACGCGCGGTGGAACTGGCTGATGATTATCTGCCGCCGACCGGGGTCATGTTCGGCCGCGTCAGCAAGCCCCGCTCGCATCGGCTGTACGTCGTGACTTCACCGGTCGCCACGAAGAAGCACCGCAGCAAGTCCGCGGGCATGATCGTCGAACTGCGTTCGACAGGAACACAGACCGTGTTCCCGCCGAGCGTGCATGAGTCGGGCGAGCCGATCGAATGGGATCGCAACGACGATCGCGTCGCTGAGCCCGCTGCGGTTGATCCCGACGATTTGCTCGACGCCATGCAACAACTGGCCGACGCCGTGAAAATCGAACTCGGCGAAAAACCCGCCCCCCGCCCCCGGAAGTTGGCTGTGGTGGCGAGTGATATGGCCGGCCCGGTCGGCACGGCTGCCGATACGTCGCGCCTATCGCTGCCGGATGACCAGCGCTTTGATGCCGCGCTACGTGCCATGCTGGCGATGGGGATTGTTGACCACCACGACGGCTCGGGACGTCTCTTCGCCGCCACGTGTCGTTGCGTCGAGCATGATCTGTCGGACGATACCTCGCTCCGCTGTATCCAAATCTACGCACGGCAGTGTCCCTTTCCCAGACCGTGGTCCGATGCGGACATCCTCAAACGCCTGCGTGATGCCGAACATCGCGTCACGCGCGGCGCTGCATTCGACCGCGATGACGATGGGCTGATTCGTCTCGGCCAGCGCGATCCCGACACGGGCAAATTGGTCCTCTCGCCACGCCGGACACTGCCCACCGCCCGCGCCTATCTCCGTGAATTCCATGATCATCCCGATGCCGCCACGCTGCGCACCTATGCCGGTTTGGTCATGGCGTGGCAGGACAATCGCTACGTCGCGATCGAAGATGCCGCACTCAAGCATCGACTTCAGCCCTGGCTTCATGATGCCCTGCGCTATGTCTACAACAAATCCACGCGGCAGATGGAACTCGTGCCCTTTGAATCGAATCCGTCCACGACCCACCAGGCGCTCGAAACGATTCGTCATTACACGCATCTCGACGCCACGACAACGCCGCCGGCATGGCTGATCGGGCACAACGAACAACCTGATCCGCGTGAATTGCTGCCGTGCCGCACGCTGAACCTGCACATACCCACCGAGCGGATCGTTCCCGCCACGCCGGCGCTGTTCACTACGAATGCCTTGGACTTCAATTATGACGCCGATGCGTCGCCGCCCGCGCGCTGGCTGAACTTTCTCCGGGATCTATGGCCGGATGATCCTCAGAGCATTGACCTGCTGCAGGAGTGGTTTGGGTATTGCCTGACTTTGGACACCCATCAGCAGAAAATGCTTTTGATCGTCGGTCCGCGCCGCTCGGGCAAGGGCACGATCGGCCGCGTACTCGCCCGACTGGTCGGCGCCGCCAACGTCTGCGGGCCCACCACAACATCGCTGGCCGGCACGTTTGGGCTGCAGCCGCTGATCGGCAAGTCGCTGGCCATCGTCTCCGACGCTCGATTTCACGGCGAAAACATTCTCACCGTGGTCGAGCGACTGCTGTGCATCTCCGGCGAGGATACGCTCACGATCGACCGCAAGCATCTGCCGTCTGTGACCATGAAGCTGCCCACGCGCTTCGTCTTCTTCACCAACGAACTGCCGCGCCTGACCGACGCTTCCGGGGCGCTGGCCGGGCGCTTCCTCACGCTGCGGTTGACACGCAGCTTCTACGGCCAGGAAGACCTTCAACTCACCGACACACTGCTCACGGAATTGCCCGGCATCCTCTTGTGGGCGCTTCAGGGCTGGCTCCGACTCCGGGAGCGGGGCCACTTCGTCCAACCCGACAGCGTGTCCGACGCGATCCGTGAACTCGAGGACTTGGCTTCGCCCGTTGGCGCGTTCGTGCGGGAGTGCTGCATGGTCGGAACAGGTCAACGGATATGGATCGACGATCTGTACGGCGCGTGGCAGGACTGGTGTCACCGCGATGGCCGCAGTGTCGTAACCACCAAGCAGAGCTTCGGCCGCGACCTGGCGGCCGTGGTGCCGTCGGTGTGTTCGCGCATGGGATCGGGCAATCGGCGATTTTACGAGTGCATCATGCTGGCAGAGGTGGCATGCGCCGTCTGAACTACATGCGCGCACATGCGCGCAACATGCGCGATCCTGGGAAAGTGCGCGCATGTAACCAGACAATCACTGGCAAGGGTTTACGACGTTACATGCGCGCACAACGCGATGTTCGGAGGTTTTCGAGAGAAATGTTTCAATCATCAACAAAGGTGCGATGCACATGTTCAAAAAGATGAATAAACAAGTGGGTAAATAGGTAGCGTGCGCGCGAACCATCGCGCATGTACGCGCATGTACGCGCAGGTTGTCGCCTTCACCGTCGGATCGGCAAGCATTGACGATCCGCACTCCAGCCCCCTCATCAAAAGGATTGACATCATGATCGATCTCGCTCACGCCCCCGTTGCGCCCGCATGGCTTGCCTCGCGACGCAAGCCCCACTGTCTGCTGTGCGGTGGCCCCACGGTGTTCACCAACATCTACATCCCCGGCAAGCAATCACCGGCTGCGCCACCGCCGGGCAAACGCCGGATGGTCATCTACTCGCTGTGCGAATCCTGCGCCGGCAAGCTCGACACGCTGTCCGAAGTGATTGAGGCGAAGATCGAGAACGAGCTTCGCGGCAGCGCTGCCATCTGACACCCAACAATACCTGTCTATGTGATTTCAACCGCCGCACCGGAATGCGGGCCTTCTGGCGCGGCATCATTCAATCTGGCCTGCACGAGGTTACCGCTATGAACTGGACCCAACAGAACAACGCCGACACCCGGATGCTCGATCGCATCGACCAGTCGCCGCTCGACGCGTCGCAGGTTGAGGGCAATCAGCAACTGGTCGAGTCCATCGACTCGCACAACCGAGCGATCACCGCGCTCACCACCAGGTTCAACAAGCTGGCTGGCGACCGCCAGGCGCTGTCAGACGCTGACAACTGGTCCGCACACGACGCCGAGGCCGTGGTGTCCGCGCGTCGCCGCGTCAGCGCTGAAGCGTGGGACGTGCTGGTGGCGCTGCGGAGGCTGCTCGATGATCGAGCCGACCTGCTGAACCAAATCGAAGCTCACATGGCCGACAAAGCCCACGGGTTGGCTGAGCAACTGGAGGAGGCGCTGCACGATGCACGCGGGTCACTCCAGCGCAAGCATCGCCAGTACCTCAAGGCCGAACCCGTTCACGGTCCGGCCTATATCGCTCAACAGGCCGAAGACGACCAGACGGTCGTGGCGCTCCGCGAGCAAGTGGATCGATGGGAGCAGGCCCTGTCGTCGCATCAGTCGCTGCGCCACCGCAACGAACAGCGGGCGGCACTCACGTTCCGCCAGCGCGAGGTGTATGAACATCTCGCTTGATACCGGCCTGCGTGCCCGATCCGGCTGTCATGACCGACGGCCGGGTCGGGCAGACACCGCGACACGTTTGTTACCGCCGATCATGATTCGCATCGGCCATGGTGTCTGGCAAAAACAACTTTGCCCGCAATGGCCGCCGAAGCTCGCCAGAGAGCGAGTTGATTCGGACATCAAAATGTATCCCAGAGCCATCGGGCGCCGCCAGGACTCGCGTAGGTACTTGGAAACGAAGAATTTTTCCGATGGCGGCGGGAACCGTCGCGTCCCACATGAGAGTTTCTTTATTAACAGGGAAAAACACCATGATTGTTAATAACCGGCAGCGCGTCATTCTGATCGGCGTGCTCGATGACAAGCAGCGCATTGCCAATCTGGATGTCGGGCAGTTCGACAACCTGCCCCGCCAGCAGCGCGGGCGCTTTCGTCTGCGTATCGCCGAGGCGCAGGCAGGGCTTGTGCCCATCGACCTGCCCGGCTGGCTTGGACGCGAACCGACCAACAGCGACCGCGTCCTGTTCCACCGTGAGTACATTCGCCTCGAAGACATGGGTCTGATCGAACGCTGCAATCTGCATGGCGGGCGGGGCGGTCGGCGCACAACGCATCTGTGCCTCACACCCGCGGGGCGCCGCCTCGCGGAGGACCTGTTGGCCGAGGCGGAACCTGACGACGAGTCCGACCCTGCGTTCGATCTGGACGCCGTGGAATTCCTGCCGATCGAGTGGCCGCCGGATACCGCGTCGGGCGCCGAAGACAACGATGTCTCGTGAGTACCGCCCCGTGGCCCGACGTTCGTCCCTGTCGCCCCCGGAAGTGGTCGGACCACGCCTCACGTTTTACGCCGTCAGCGGCGACACGGCCCAACGAGGCCAAACCGTCGAAAACCCTCCACCCGCCCCGCATCTCTTTTGCGAAAGGATTCGCACCCATGACCTCGATCTGTGATCACCCCAAGTCCGTGCCCCAACCTCGCATCACATCCGGCCCCGTTGTGATGCTCACCGCCGCCGATGTGGCGGCCATGCTCGCCTGTTCAACAAAAACTGTCTACCGAATGGTCGATCGCGGCGCGATCCCGCGCCCCGTCCGCCTCGGCGGCATGTTGCGCTGGCATCGGGCCCAACTCGATCGGTGGATTGCCGAAGGTTGTCCATCACGGTCGCGGGGCTGAATCCATCAAAAAAGCCCTTGATTTATGTTCGATAATGCCCCTGACTGTGTGGGACCGGATAGCCCAGACAGGCCCCGGTAGAGGAACCATCCATGGCGACGATCTACAAAAAGAAGTACCCGATCCCGATGCCGCAGGGCGCCGAGGTGGTGGTTCGCAACGGTCGCCGATTCGCCCGCTGGACCAATGCCAAGAACCAGACGCGCACCGCCGACGTGCTTGATGATGGGCGCATCGAGTTCGTGTCCGACTGTTGGTACATGCGTTACCGCGACGCCGAGGGCGTCATGCGACGCGGCTCGACCGGCTGCCGGGACAAGCAGGCGGCGCAGAAGAAACTCGCCGATGTGCTCGCCGATGTGGAAAAGGTCCACGCCGGCATCATCACGTCGCAAGAGAAGCAGATCGCCGCACACGGTGAGCGTTCGCTGAACGCCCACCTCGACGACTACCTCCTGCATCTATCCCGTAAACGCATCCGAGGTCGCAAGGTCTCGTCGATGTATCGAACGAATCTCCGCGGGCGTCTGGATCGGCTCGTCACAGACTGCGGCTGGCGTCGGCTGCGCGACATCACGCGCGAACGTATGGAACGCTGGCTCGACGAGGCCGAAGCTGCTGAACTGGCCGCCTCGACTCGCAACGAATACCTGATCTCCCTGTCGGCGCTATGCAACTGGGCGGTCAAGACCGAACGCCTGTCCCGCAATCCCGTGGCCGGCATCGGCAAGGCGGATCGATCCTCGGATCGCCGGCACGTGCGCCGAGCGCTGACCGCCGATGAAGTCGTGCGCTTGCTGGATGCATCGCGACGCCGACCCATCGCCGAGTTGGGGCGTAAACCGGTTACCTTGTCTGACGAGAATAAACGTGGCCACCGTTCGTGGACGAAAGAACAGCTGTCCGCTGACAACTTCGAGCGTTGCTACGCCGACGGACTTCAGCACCTCGCAAAACAGCACCATCGCCGCATCAATCTTGAAACCATCGGCCGCGAGCGTGCGCTGTTCTATCTGCTGGCCGTATCCACCGGCCTGCGCCACGGCGAGCTGGCCAGTTTGACACTCGGCCAGTTGCACCTGAATGCCGAGCCCACGCCGTATCTCGAACTCAACGCCGAAGATGCCAAGAGCGGTCATGGCGCGAACATCCCCTTGCGTGTCGAAGTCGTCGACGCGTTGAGCCGCCATCTGGCGGATCGACCCGGCGCCCATTACGAGGACAAACTGTTTGTCAATCCGCCCGTCATCCGCATCTTCGACGCCGACTGCCAGGCCGCCGGCATCCCGAAAACCAATGAGCGCGGCCGCGTTGTCGATATTCATGCTTTGCGATCGACCTTTTGTACCCACCTGGCCGTAGCGGGTGTTCATCCGCGCACCGCCATGGCCGCCATGCGACACAGCCGCATGGAACTGACGATGGTCCACTATACCGATCCGACCCTGCTCGACGTCGCCGGCGCGGTCAATTCCCTGCCGGCGTTTGCCAGTCCCAATGCCACCCGTCGGCTTGTATGACTACCAGATCGGGCATTGCACCATCGCTGGGGTTTGTGTTTACCCCGCGAATAATCCAAGGCGTTATTTTCGATATTGGCTAATCTCAAAAACAACAAACTTGCTTATTTTCGCCGCCGCAGGTAGCTTGGCAGTATGTACGGCAAACCCCACGGCTCCGGCAGGTTGATCAAGTGTCCCGGCGGGTACGAGGCGTTCGTCCCGAATCCGCTGCCGCTGGAGGTCGAGTTGTCACCTCGCCTGATTCGGACGATGTCGGATGCGGACCGCCTAATCGGTCAGTTGGCTGGTGAGGGGCGAAGCCTGCCGAACCCGCACCTGCTCATGCGACCGTTCGTCACGCGCGAAGCCGTGCTGTCCAGCCGTATTGAAGGTACGCAGGCGACGCTGGGCGAGTTGCTCGCCGCCGACGCTGGAGCGGTCGTGCAGCGCAGTCCCGATGAGCTTCGCGAGGTGGGCAATTACGTCGTCGCCCTCGAGCATGGGATGCAGCGCCTGGACTCACTGCCACTGTCACTTCGATTGATCCGCGAGTTGCATGCCAAACTCATGCAGGGTGTACGTGGCGACCACGCCACGCCCGGTGAGTTCCGGCGCAGTCAGAACTGGATTGGCCCACCCGGCTGTACGCTGAACAACGCCAGCTTCGTCCCGCCGCCCGTGGATTTGTTGATGGACTGTCTCGGTGAATGGGAGAACTTCCTGCACGACCGCAGTCTGCCGCCGCTGATCCAAATCGGCATGCTGCATTATCAGTTCGAGGCGATACACCCGTTCCTCGATGGCAACGGTCGCGTCGGCCGCCTGTTGATCACGCTGTTCTTGATCGAGCGCGGCATCCTCCCCACGCCGCTGCTATACCTCAGTGCTTTCTTCGAAGCCACGCGACCTGATTACTATGATCGCCTCTCAGCCGTCTCACATGAAGCCGCCTGGGGCGACTGGCTGGAGTATTTTCTCAACGGCGTCGCCCGCATGTCCGCCGATGCTCTGACCCGATCCGAACGCATCAATGCGTTGCTGGCTGATTGGCGAAAGCAAGTCGCCGGCAGCGCGTCCAAAACAGTGGCCGTGCTCGTGGACCTGCTGGCCGAGAACCCGTTCTGGACCATCAACCGTGCCGCTGAACGTCTGGATGTCGCTTACACGACCGCTCAACGTGCAATCGAAAAGTTACAGTCCCAGGGCGTGCTCGAGCAAACCGACGATGCCCAACGTGGCCGGGTGTACTGCGCCAGGCAACTCATGGCCATTCTCGACGAACCAGCCAAAATCAGCGGGTAGCGCTGTAATGAACAATGCCCCTGCAATCAACCGATGTCGGTATGGAACGGCCGATGGTCAAACTCGAAGACATCCTCGAAGGCATCGAAATGAGTCACGACGAGTGCCAGGCTTACCTCGATCTGCGCACCGGTCGCGTCGAATACATCGACGACGATACACAATGGGCCCTGGATCACGAAGATGACCCGGCGGACCTGCCCGACTGGCAGAGCCCCATTGTCGAGATCACCCGACTCATCGACGCCGATGAGGAAGGCGAGCGTTTTCTGCCTCTGCCGAATCAATTTGACGTGCATGAATGGCAGATGATGGCCGACTTCGTCCAAACCCTCGACGACGAGGCGATCCGGCATCAACTGTCCAACGCCTGCCGCGGCGGCGGGGCATTCCGATGTTTCAAGGATATGGCCCATCGTCTCGGCGTGGAAGCGAAATGGTTTGCATGTCGCGAAGAACAATACCGTCGGTTCGCCGTCGACTGGTGCGAGGTCAACAACATCCCGTGGGAATGACCGAAAGCCCGACGCGTCAGTCCAGTCGGTCCAGCATCTTCATAAAGTTGCGTTTGCGTTTGTGCGTCGCGCGGACCTCGGCCAGATATGCGGCGAACTGCTTCCGCTCGCCCAGTTGGATCATGAGCTGACCGATCGTACGCACCAGTCCGGTCGCTTCACGGTAGGCATCGTTGCCCGTCTGGTTGACCATGGGATCGATCTGCTTGCGGTAAATGGCCAGTGCGTCAGCCGGGTGGTCCTTCTCACGATGTTTCGCCAGCGTCATCCACAGCGTATTCGAGCAGCCGCCGACCTGCGCCTCCTGCCACGCGGATTCCGCGTCTTTCTCCCAGAGATACATCTCCACCAGCAACGAATGGTCCATCGGACGGTGATACGCCCACCGGTCTTGCGAGTGCGGACGGCGCTGGGCTTCGCCGATGCGCCGATGGACGAGTTCCAGCGCCTTTTGCCGCCAATTTGACCACTCCTTGGCCTGGTCGGCGTGCTTCTTGAGATGCGTATATGTGTGCAAGCTTGGCGAACGCTCAAGCTGACCCCATATCAGCGCCATCGCTTCGTCGTGACGCCGCCGCCGGTGATATTCATCGGCGACGAAATCCTCCAGCCGCTCATCCGGTCGCCCGGCGGGTTCCTTCAAGCCACACTCAGCCCACTTCAACGCCGCGTCCGGTTGACCGTCCTGTTGATACACCTTCGCAATCTGAAGGTATCGGTAGGCCGAAGACAGATCTTTGCTCATGACCGCCACGAGTTTCTCCACATCGCCCGATGCTCTTGCCAACGACTCCATGATGGAGGTTAGCCGATAACGATTGTGGTCGTAACTGTGTCGATCCTGACCGGGCGCCAGCGGCGGCAACTTGTCCCACTCGGATTGGGCCAGTCGGCGATATTCGGTCAGCCCCTTCTTGCCCAGCACATCGGCATACGTCTCGGCGGCGCCATAGAACGTGTCGTACGACGTTTCAATCTCCCAACGAAACAAGCGCCGGGCCAACTCCTCCGGATCGGGCTTGGCAGACAGACATGCGGCGTGATGAATCTCACACAGCCGCTCCAGGATCCCGCCCATGTTGCCGCTGGAGTCGTCCATGCTACCCAGCGCCTGCTCGCAACGGGCGATCGCGTGCTCAGATAACTCGATCACTTCCGAGGCGCAGCCCTCATCCAGCAGTTCCTGAATCGAGTCGACTGCGGCATCGATCCGGCGCACAAAGTCCCACGCCGCACGATATTCCACAAACCCTCGACCGCCAATATGCGTGGCGTCGGTGATCGTCTTGCGGTAGGCGGAAATATTCGGGCCGCCTTTCCCACTACGAGCGGCGCGAAGAAACAGCTTCTGCCGCAGGTCGTCGTCCCACGGAAGCCGGTCCATGATGATCTCGACAAGCCGACTTTTATCTTGTCGCGTCAGAAAGGTACGAACGTCATCCGGCGTGATGGATTTGTCCTGCTTCTTCGCCCTGCGGCGCGAGCGTTGCCGGGCCTTCGTCGAGCCGGTCGCTTCGACAACTTCGGCCTCCCCGGCCAGAAAAGCCAGCCCCGTCGCCACGCAGTGTTTGCAGAACACGCCGTCGTCGCCCATCGGGCAGGAACACTCGCCCTCGATCTCGCCGTCCTTGACCCAGAGTTGAACTCGGTAATCATCCGTGCCGGCCACACGGGCGTGGATCACGCCGTCATCGACCAGCAGAATCTCCACCCGTTCATCATCAAAATAGCCGACGCCGCGCTCCCACGAGCGGTCATCCGTGATCTGTCGCAGGTCTTTCTTCGTAAATTGTAAATCGGAACCGGCCATCGAGGGCGCAGTTTATTGACCCGACAAGCTGGCCGCAACGTGTGGACGGCCGGCTTCTGCATCGTCGATGCCGGTGACCTTCTCGGTGCTCACTTTCACGCCCAGTGACCGTCTTGGTGCCGTAACTCAATCCGGGTTAGGCCACCGCTGTCCATCGCAGGGCAAGCACCGCCGTGCAAGACCACAATGACGGATCGCCGCAACGTGCGTGTTGGGCGTGGGTTGGGGGAGTGTTGTCCACGAGTGGCCGCGGCTGTCCGCCGCTGGCCATTGGAAGGAAAAAAGCGGGTGATGGGATTTGAACCCACGACATTCACGTTGGCAACAGCCGGCGGTGGACGCACATCGCTTTGACTCGCCGATGGTTATGTGCCTCCCAAGACGCTCGGTGACCGACTCGGTGCGGGAACGTGGGGGATGTTTGGCTCCGCTTGTCCACCTCAGACAGCCACATCCCATAGTTCTTCTCCAATAATCTTAACCGGTTGTGGGAATAAAACGCAGCCGGCGGGACTCTCTTAATAGGTGGGCACACGACTGGTGTTTACCCAAACACAACTGATGTTGGTCTCTCGCAGCTACCGTTGAGGGTCGGTGATGGTCACCGCCGTTGCACCAAGGGTGTATTTTTTGAAAGGATCACCATGGATAAGTCGAAACTGACACGTCGGAATTTCGGCATGTTGACCGCGGCCGCGTTCGGCGGGATGGCCAGCGGGGTGCTGAGCCGCCCGGTGTTCGCCCAGGACGCCAAGGACCACATACTGCTGCAGGAGCCGCATGTCTGCCGCGGGCTGAACGCGTGCAAGGGCAAAGGGGCGTGCAAGACGGCCAAGAATGACTGCAAAGGCCACAATGAGTGCGCCGGCCAGGGCGCCTGCGCGACGGCCGAGCATCACTCCTGCAAGGGCGAGAACGCCTGCAAGGGCCAAGGCGGCTGCGGGGAGCACCCCGGTGAAAACGCCTCGTGCAAGGGCCAAGGCACGTGTGCCGTGCCGCTGAGCAAGAAGGCATGGCCCAAGGCGCGGACCAACTTCGAGAAGGCCTACGAGGCGGCCTACGGCAAGAAGCCCGCCCCGGCTCCCGCGGCGGCCTGATTCCGCCGGCAACGGCGCGCCCGACGGCCGATCCCGTGCAAGTCCCCCGCTGCGCGACCCGGCCGCTCGGGCCTTCATCTTTCTCCCCCCGGACTCGACCTCGGCTTCTTGTCGAGGTCGAGTATTTCCCATGGAGTGATTCGTGATGACCCCGCCACGACTCGGTCACGACAACCTCGGCCTCGGCGTCGGGCTGCGGACGGTCCACTTCGGACACATCCTCCAGCACCAACCCCGCGTCGACTGGTTCGAGATCATCAGCGAGAACTTCATGGACTCGCAGGGCCGGCCGCGCAATGTGCTGGAACAGATCGCCGAGCGCTATCCGATCGTCTGCCACGGCGTGTCGATGAGCATCGGCTCGACCGACCCGCTGGACATGGACTACCTGAGAAAGCTCCGCGACCTCGGCCGCACCGTCAAGGCGAAGTGGATCAGCGATCATCTGTGCTGGACGGGCGTGGCGACGAAGAACACGCACGACCTGCTGCCGCTGCCGTACAACGACAAGACGCTGCGCCACTGCATCCAGCGCGTTCGCATCGTGCAGGACGTGCTGGAGCGGCCGCTGGTGCTGGAGAATCCGTCGAGCTACGTGACCTTCCGCGACTCGACGATGGACGAATGGGAGTTTCTGACACAACTGGCTGAGGAGACCGACTGCGGCCTGCTGCTCGATGTCAACAACGTCTACGTGTCGAGCTTCAATCACGACATGAATCCCGAGCAATTCATCGAGTCGTTGCCGCACGAGCGAATCGTGCAGTTTCACCTGGCTGGTCACACCAACTACGAAACCCACCTGATCGACACGCACGATCACCCCGTGATCGACCCGGTCTGGGCCCTGTACAAGCTGGCGCACAAGCTGACCGGCGGTGTGAGCACACTGCTGGAGTGGGACGCGAACATCCCGCCGTTTGAGGAGCTTCACGCGGAAGTGCTCAAGGCGAGGCATCACATGGACGAGCAGCTTGAACCCGCGGTCGGGGGTGAGTCCGAGGTGCGTGACGCCGCCGAGCAGCGCCGCAACGATGCCGGTTGGGTGCCGCATCCGTTGCACCATGTGACGCCGGAGGTCGAGTGACATGGGCGATCAACAACCGACCAAGCATGAGCCGCGCGATCTGGACGTGGTCCAGCAATGGTTTGAGTACGTGATCACGCATCCGATGGGGCCGGACGAAGCGATCCTCGGCGATCCGGCTCAGCGGCTGATCCGCATGAACCGCGGTGAGATGGAATCGGTCATCGGCCGATCGAAGAACCTGACCGCCGAGCGGCGCATCACCATCTACGCCAACGCCTACTATGCCCGGCTGCTGGAATGCCTGGGCGAATCGTTCCCCGTGCTCAAACGAACCGTCGGCGAGGAGGCTTTCAACGACTTCGCGTTCGATTATCTGCAACACTATCCCTCGCGCAGCTACACGCTGAACAAACTCGGCGATCACTTCGCGGACTTCCTGCATGAATCGCGTTGTGAGGCTGAAGGCACCCCGGAAAGTGAGTCGGCCGAGCCGGGTTTTGCGGACCTGCTGATCGACCTGACGCGACTGGAATGGACGATCGAGCAGGTGTTCGATGGCCCGGGCATCGAACACCTGCGAACGCTCACCGCCCACGATCTGGCAGTCATCTCCAGGGAACGCTTTGCGGCATGTCGCCTCGTGCCGGCGGCGTGTCTGCGATTGATGCGATTTAGTTACCCGGTGAATGCCTATTACACGGCGGTGCGGCGCGCCGTCCAAGAGGAGCATGTCGGCGTGCCGGCGGAACCGGGCGTCGAGTTCGCCGCGATCACCCGTCAGGACTACATCGTACGTCGATTCGTGCTGACCGCGCCGCAGTATCGCCTGCTGACCTGTTTGTGTGACGGGCAGACCGTCGGGCATGCGTTGGAGGCCGCCGGCGAGATCTACCCCGGCGACGATGAACAATTCGCGACCGATTTGCACCGCTGGTTCGATCAGTGGACCGCTGCTCAGTTTTTCTTACGGATTCAGACCGCATCGTGAATACAGATGTATCGGGCGGCCCGGAGTCTAACGCCGCGGTGCGAACATCAGGCATAACATGCCGCCGAGTGAGCCAACGCCCACCATCGCCAGAAGCGTCATCACCAACTGGAACTCACCCGCGGTGACGGCCACGGGACGCCGCATGACATAAAGCGTGTGCGTTCCACCCGGCGTGCCCACCATGGGAACGATCACCAGCAACGCCACCAATGCCGCCGCGGCGATAAAAAGCAGGAGATACCCCGTGATGCGGAGTCCATTTCGCATGACGATATAACGTTCAGACCGAAGCGGGCGGGACCTTCGGCATCAGTGCGAAGCCGCAGTGATCGTCGGACCACAACACGATCTGGAGTGACTGACTTGACCGGCCGATCGGCGCCGTCAGGGTTCGCCGATCAAAGCGATCCGGCAGTTGAAAATCAGGTGGACAGAATATGTAGAGCGAATAGACTTTGCCGTCGCGCATCCAGTGACTCTGGATCACATCCCGGCCGTTAATATGACACGGCCGGGCGCCGATGAGCGTGTAGCCCTGCGGGCGCAGGTCCGGCACATGAAACGGGAAGGCCACCGTCCCCATGAGCAGACGCTGAAGCTCCATGGGATTCGAGGTCTCGACAATCATGGGTCGGTGCATCAGTTGGTGTTCCACGGCGGCGATGGAGAAGTCTTCGAAGCGATCCTCGGCCCCGGCGGGTGTTAACCACCCAAAGCCAAGCCATAGCGTGGCGGCGAGCAGAACCATCGCGGCCAGCACGATCAGGGCACGCTGTGTTCCCCGACCGATGGACCAGCGACCACGATCAAACGCTTCTGGAGATTCCAACAAGTTCTTCAAACGCTGTTCCAGCGCGACGGGCGGCTGGACCCGCATCAAGTCCAAACGAAGACGTTCGTCGCCGGCGACGAGGCCGACCCATTCATTCTCCGCCCATCGGCCAGCCGCCAGCACCTCCGAGACAACTTCCAGACGCATGGGATGGTCCGGCGGCAGCACGGCACATTCGGCCATACGACGCCGCAGATCTTCGACGGCGGCGGGGGGCATGATGTTTCTGTCGGGTCGGTCGGTCATTCGGCACCTCCCAGCCGCAGCGTCGGCGAAGCGGAATTCTTATGCTGCGGGCTGGACATTTGTCCCCGGGTCTCGGGGTCGATCAGATATTTGCGCATCGTCTGGCGTGCGCGGTGAATGCGGCTGAGAATCGTGCCCAGCGGCACATGGAGTTCGTCGGCGGCCTGCTGGCAGGTCATCCCTTCGACGAAGACCATCAACAGGACCATCCGGTGCGGCTCGCTGAGCTGCTCCAGCGCCCGTCGCACGAGTTCCTCACGTGCCATGGACTCCAGTGGCTCAGTCGCATCATCGTCCACCGGATCGGCCACCGCATCCAGTGGGGTCCGAAGATTCGGCCGGCGTTGGTGCATCCGTACCGTGTGCGACCAGCGATGCCGCAGAACCCGAAACAGCCACGCCCGGGCCCGGCTGTCATCCTTGAGCGTTTCGATCGATCGCCAGGCATGATAAAACGTCTCCTGCACCAGGTCATCCGCCAAGTCGCTGCAACCACACAACCGGCAGGCGAAGCGATACAGATCCCGCGCCCAGCGGTCCACCCATTGCTCGTGTCGCTGCCGATTCCAGTCGGTACGTCGCATACCAGTTCCACCCGCTTCAGTCTCTGTATCCATAGTGCCCATCCCACACGGAGTTATTCCGCCTCGGCTCATTCATATTTTGGGCGATAGACTGCCCGAGGTCGGGAATAATTCCGCATGGGTCGGGCACAACATGTGATCTATCTGTAGATTCATCTCAAACCGCGAGGTTACGCCATGCAGGTATGGAAACTCATCTTGGCGACTGGGTGGTTGACCGTGGCAGGATGCGCCGGGACGGAGTCCGGCGCCAGGTCCACGGAGTCGACCTGCCCGATCAGGCAGGTCGTCGCTGACAGCGCGGCAGAGATTCAGCCACTGGAACTCGGCCAGACCATCCCGAACGTGAAGTTGCGACAGCCCGACGGCATATCCGTACAGACTCATGATGTGGTCGCGCTCAAGCCGACGGTTCTGGTGATCTATCGTGGTGGCTGGTGTCCGTACTGCACGCGACATTTGCGGGATCTGGCGGAAATCGAATCGCAACTGCGTGAATCCGGCTACCAGATCGTCGCGGTCAGCCCGGATCGGCCGGAGGAACTGGCCAAGAGCATCGTCAATGAAAAGCTCACGTACACGTTGCTTTCCGACAGTGACATCGCCCTGGCGAAGGCGATGGGGTTGGCCTTCCATATTGACGATCCGATGTACACCCGGCTCAAGGGGATGGGCATGGACCTGGAGCGGGCGTCCGGCCGTGATCATCACGTGCTGCCGGTGCCCGCGGTGTACCTGCTCGACAAGACGGGCACGATCCACTTCGCGTACTGGAACCCGGACTACAAGACACGACTTTCAGGCGACGCGTTGCTCGCCGCCGCCCGGAGACTGGCCGCTACTTCCGTTCGTTGATGCAATACAGGTACTGTTCGCCGCGCAGCAGCAGGTCGCCGCCGACCGGCACGGCTGAGGCGCTGAATGTGTCTTCAAGCTGATTGAGAGCCAGCACCTGCGGCTGGTCGTCGTGGCTGATCACCAGCGTCACGCCGTCGCGCGAGGTGATGTACACGCGACCGGCGGCCCCGACCGGCGAGGCGTAGACGTTGCGGATGCCCGACAGGCGAAAGGCACCCGGCCGGCCCCGCCCCGTGGCCGCGTCCACACGGGTCAGCACCCCCTGGTAGTGTGACAGGTAGTACAGCGCCTGGTCGTACGACAGCAGCGAGGGGACATACGGCGTGCCGCGGTTCGTGGACCAGGCCACCTGCTGAGTGCCGGTCACGTCGCCCGCGGCGCCGTCGAGGCGCACCGCCAGCACCGCCCGCTTGTTGTAGCTGCATCCGGCGAAGACCAGGCCGTCGCCCACTACGGGGGAGGCGACGATGTTGGACGAAAGCCCGCCACACGCCCAGATCTCATCCCCCGTCGCCAGGTCGTAGCCGCGCATCCGATTCGTGCCGGCGACGATGACCTGCACGCGACCGTCATGTTCGACCACGATCGGCGTGGCCCACGAGGTCGGCTCGTCCCGCGGCGCCTTCCAGCGGATCGCGCCGGTGCGCTTGTCGAAGGCGTAGAGATATGACTGGCCTTCGTGGTCCCAGTTGACGATGAGCGTGTCGCCATAGAGCGCCGGCGAAGCGCCCTCGCCGTGCCCGTGTTTGGTGTGCATGACGCCGAGGTCGGCCCGCCAGACGAGTTCGCCGTCGAAACCCAGGCAGTACAGGCCGTACGATCCGAAAAAGGCGTACACGCGCTCGCCGTCGGTCACCGGGGAGTTGGACGCCAGCGACGCCGACACATGCGACCCCTCGTGCGGCAGGGCCTCATGGACCATCCGCTGCCAGAGCATCCGCCCGTCGCGTCGATCGACGGCCATGACCAGGAACTGTTGGCGATGCGTGATCGGGGCGTTGTCGTGCGCGCCGGGCGCGCCGCTGTAGCGCGGCTCCTGCGCCTCGCCGACCGGCGCCGCCGCAGTCAAAAAGATGTGGTTATCCCAGACGATCGGCGTGGAGTGCCCCTTGCCCGGCGGCGAGAGCTTCCAGCGGATGTTCTCCTGCTCGCTCCATCGCACCGGCGGATCAGCCTGCGGCGCCACCCCCGTGGCCAGCGGGCCGCGCCACTGCGGCCAGTTCGACAGCGCTTGATCGCCGAGTGGCGGCGAAGCTTCGGTGGCTGAAGCGGCGACGACTTCCGCTCGTGTAAGCTGATAATCCATCCTCAACCCGCCAAGCATCTGCCGACTCAGCACGACCCATTGAACCAGCGCCACCAGCGCCAACGCGGCCAACAGAACACGAACCACTTTTTGATTACGTCGGATATACATGGCACGAGGTGATCTCAGTAACGCACCAGTCACCGGTCGTTGCTGCCTGCGTCGATCAATCGCAGGTACTTCTCAGCGTCGAGGTATCCTATGGCGCTCTGCACGGGTTGGCCGTCGGCAGCGACGATCAGCGAGGTGGGCAGGCCGGTCACGCCGTAGCCGCCGGCGACCGCCGGCTGGCGGTCCGTGTCGATCTTCACGGCGATGAACTGGTGCATTCGCCCGATGACCTTCGGATCCTGGAACGTGGTGCGCTCCATCAACTGGCAGGGCCCGCACCACGTGGCGTAAAAGTCGATCATCACGAGTTTGCCCTCGGATTTCGCCTTCGCCAGCGCCTGCGGCAGGTCCGTCATCCACTGGATTTCACCGTCCTCGACTTCGTCGGCGTCGGACTTCGACGCTGACAGGTCGGAAACCACCAAGTCGCCGAACTGTCGCGGCTCAGCGGTCTGATCCGAAGCCCGGGAAGATTGTGCCGACAGCCATACGACAGTCAGCCCGAGGGCGAATATCACGACCCCGGTCAAAGCCAGGAGAACACGGCGTGTGCGAGCGGGCATGGGATGAACCTTTCGTGATAAGAGTGTGGCCGGTCAATGCGTCAGCGCATAGGCCAGCAGGTTAACTTTCAACAGGCCGGCGTGCGCGATCTCGTGGCCGCAGCAGCATTCGCAGACCTCGCCGGCTTCGTCGGTCTCGTTCAGGCCGTTCGGGCTGAACACGCCGACCACGCGCCCCTGGTATTCGATGGCGTAAATCGGCGGGTCGGGCTTGCCGGAGACGGCGGCCAGCGCCTCGATGTCGTCGACCACGTGAAAGATCGGGTGGTTGTAGTCGAGTTTCGTCAGACCGGCTTCGGGCAGGACCTCTTTCAGTTCACGCCGGAAGCTGCTCTGCCACGGATGCGAGGCGCAGTTGGGCGAAGCCATCAGGAACCCACCGCGCTGGATGAAGTGCCGCAGGTTTCGCCGCTGATCGGACGTCAGGGTGAACATGTCCTTGCCGGCGAGGATGGCGAACGGGTATTCGTACAGCTTCGCGTTGGACAACTCGACGCGTTGAACTTCATGATCGACGGTCATGGTCGTGCGCCGATCGACCTCGGCCAAGAACGAGGCGGTGAAGCATCGCGTGGTCTTGCCGCGCGCATACGTCAGCAGGGCGACGCGTATGGGGCCGGTTGGAGGCTCTGCGGGAGGCTGATCAGCCTGCGCCCATGTGAACTCGGCGGCTTGGATCAGTATCCCCACGACCAGTACTTTCACGAGTGAACCTCGATGGATAAGTTGCATGTGCATGATGAACCTCCTTACGGTGCGGCAGATGACACGAAAAGCTTGGGATGGCGCGGCGGAGCGGTCGGAGAAGCGTCCGGATCGATCACGATCGGCAGGCGCAGCGTGTCGGTGCGCGGCTGGAGGCAGCGCGTCGCATCGCAGGCCTGCGACTTGACCACCACCTCGATCACCCCCGGAACCGTGCCCGCCCCCGAAGCCGCATCGGGATTGACCGTCACGCCGACGCGATACCAGATGCGACCTTCATAGGTGGCCAGCTTCTGCTTGATCACATCGTCCATCTTGACCACGGGCTGGGGCGCCGCGACCTGGCCCGCGGTGATCAGTTTCGACTCGGAAACGCTGACCGTCGTCGGAATCACGAACTCCACATCGGGATTCGGACCGTACAGGTGCCAGCCCTCGGCGATGTCGATCGCCAGCGCCAGATTCAGCGTCTGGCCGGGGCGCACAGTCAGGTGCGAAGCGTACAGTTTGAGCGTGATGAGGGCCTGTTCTTGATGAACATCCGGAGAATCGCTCGGATCGCCCCCGCCTCCGCTCCCGGAACTCGACGCCGGCTGTGAAGCGACGGCCGGCAGCTTCCGGGGGTTCCGGGGGCGATCCAGCCATTGCGCCGCGGCGAGGACCTCGGCCTCCATCGCGCGGGGGTTGGCCCACATGGCGCCGGACAGCGCCTTGAGGGTACGTTCAGCGGCCTCGGTGTAGCGCCGCTCGCCGGTGAGTTGAGACAGGTCGATCAGCACTTCGACCGCCACGCCGTTGGACGACGGCACGTTACCGCCGCCGGTCAGACTCTTGGAGCGCACCAGCAGATCCTCGTGGGCGTCGGCGGTGAAGAAAAAGCCGCCGGCCTGTTTGTCCTCGAAAGACGCGAGCATCACGTCGGAAAGCCGCTTCGCCTCATCGAGCCATCGCGGATCTTGTGTGGCTCGATGCAGCTCGATGAGCCCGCCGATGAAGTAGGCGTAGTCGTCGAGGTAACCGGGCAGCTTGGCCAACTCAGCACGGTAGGAGCGCAGGAGTCCGCCGGTGTCGTCGGTCATCGTGTCGAGGACGAACGCGGCGGCGCGCCCCGCGGCCTCGGTATAGCGCGACTCATCGAGCTGGCGGCCAGCGTAAGCCAGCGACGCGATCATCAGACCGTTCCAGCTTGTCAGCACCTTGTCGTCCTTGTGCGGCTGGGCCCACGTCAGGCGGCGCTTGAGCAACTGGTCGCGCATCCGCTGCATCTGCCGTAGAAACTGCCCGGCGTCCGTGCCGCGATCGGCGGCGATCTCGGTCAGCGGCCGGGTCAGGTGCACGATGTTGGCGCCCGTCGATTCACCGGTCGATTCCTCCCGGAAATTGCCGCGCGGCTGGAGGTTGTAGACCTCCGCGAACAACGCCCCGTCGGCGTTGCCCAGCACGTCGAGCACCTCCTTGTGGTGCCAGACGTAGCTCTCGCCCTCGGCGCCGACCTCGCCGGAGTCGATCGCCGAGTAGAACGCGCCGTCCGGTGAAGTCATCTCGCGCCCGATCCATCGGAAGATGTCTTCGACAGCCCGGCGGTAGCGCGGCGTCTTGGTGATCAGGTAGCCGTCGGTGTAGGCGCGCATGAGCTGAGCGTTGTCGTAGAGCATTTTCTCAAAGTGTGGCAGCAGCCAGCGGTGGTCCGTCGAGTAACGGTGAAACCCGCCGCCGATGTGGTCGTGCATCCCACCCAGCCACATCGCGTCCAGCGTCTTGGTGATCACCGGCAGCAGCTTCGGGTCCTGCGTGCGGCGATACTCGTGGATCAGCAGGCGCAGCGCGCCGTGCGGCGGAAACTTCGGCGCCGAGCCGAACCCGCCCCAGGTATCGTCGAACGATCCGACGAGCTGCGCCACGGCCTGCTGGACCAGTTCACGATCGATCAGGCGATCGGCCTGGACTCCCCGTCCGGCGCCGACCTGACGAATCGCCTCGGCCAGGCGATCGGCCTGCTGCTCGATCTCCGGGTGTCGATTCGTCCAGTAGCCTTGCAGCGTGTTGAGCACCTGGATGAACTGCTGCTTGGGAAAGTACGTGCCGGCCATCCACGGGCGCCCGTCCGGCGTCAGCCAGACCGAGTTCGGCCAGCCGCCGCGACCGGTCATGATCTGCGTGGCCAGCATGTACTGTTCGTCGATGTCAGGCCGCTCCTCGCGGTCGACCTTGATGCAGATGAAATGCTCGTTGAGGATCTTTGCGACCTCTTCGTCCTCGAACGACTGCTGCTCCATCACGTGGCACCAGTAGCACGTCGAATACCCCACCGACAGGAAGATCGGTTTGTTCTCCCGCTTGGCCTTGGCCAGCGCCTCCGGGCCCCACGCGTACCAGTTGACCGGATTGTGCGCGTGCTGGAGCAGGTACGGACTGGTCTCGTGGATCAGGTGATTGGTGTGCTTGTGTTCCCGATCGTCGGCCACGGCCGTCGACATCAGCGTCCGCACCGGCGGCTGGCTCTGTCGCCACCAGGCGGCGCCCCACTGCCAGACCGCTGCCACGGCGATCGCCGCCACGAGCCCGCACAGAATCCACTGTCTTTTGTTGAACGACTCTTTCATGGGTTCCTCGAAGATTGCGACGATTCCGGGGTGATTCCGGGGGTCAGAGCTTCGTGTCGACCGGGACATCCAGCAGGCGCATCAGTTGTTCTTCCGGCAGACGGCCCACGGCGACATGCGCCAGCCCGCCGCGCCGCACCGCCACGACGGTGTAGCCTTTGCACCGGTCGACATAGCAGTCCGATCGCGCGTGCATCGGCTTCATACCGGCCAGCTCGGTCAGAGCGTCGGACAGGACGACCAGCGATACCGGCTGCTTCTGCACGTCGTAGAGCACGAAGATCGCCCGGCGCCCGTTCAGCTCACAGGACCGCGCCCCCAGCAGGCGCGCCGATTCGGCGGGGCTCGTGACCGCCACATCCCAACCGGCGGTCTGCCGAATCCACCGACCCACTTCGTCGGGATCGTCCGTCGAAATCGTCAATGGATTGCGGCCGGACCACACCGCCTGAAGATCCTCGACCAGCACATCCGCCAACGGCTTATTCGCGCTGACCCTGATGACCGAGTACAGTCCCGCGAGCAGGCCCAGCAGCATCAGGGTCGCCAGCGATCCGACCACGGTCCGGCGCGCCGGTCGCCATGTTAACCAACCCCGAGGCGCGCCAGGTTCCACCGTCGCGGATCGCAGCGCCTGTTGCACGCACGCTTGAAGCGAGGGGGCACTTCCAGGGGTGGCGTGGACCAGTGCTCGGCGGATCTCCCGCTCGATCTCCGCTTCGCGGGCGCAGCGGCAGCATTTGTCCAGATGCCGCTGGACTTCCAGGCTCCGCGCCCGGTCCAGCTCGCTGTCTAGGAAGGCGATCAGGCAGGTTCGTGTTTCATAACAGTTCATGGGTTGTGCCCTGGGTCGGACGTGATGTCCGACGCGTGGGTTCCTTTGGCTTGTCGCGGCAACGCCAGACCGGGGCATTCGTGTAATCGCTCACGCAGCATGCGCCGGGCCCGGGCCATACGCGACATCACCGTGCCGATGGGACAGTCCAGCAGCTCGGCGATCTCGCGGTAACGCATTCCGCCGCTCACATGCAGCAGCAGCACCTCGCGATACTGCGGCTCCAGGCGATCCAGCGCCGTGACGATCGAGGCGTCGAGCATCTCTCGAAACTGTCGCTCATCCATCGGCCCCAAGTCGGCCAGCGGGTCGCCGGCGTCCGCGGCATATCGCTCTGTGAGTTCCACATGGGTCGTCGGAACCATCCGGATACGCCGCGAGGCCTGGCGCCGCCAGTCCAGCACGATCCGCCGCATGATCGTCACCCACCACGCCCGGCGGTAGGTTTTCTGAGGATGCGACCGGTAGAATCGCCAGGCCCGCAGGGCTGTTTCCTGAAGCAGATCGCGCGCATCGGCCTCCTGCCGCATGTACTGACACGCCATGGCATACAGCACGTCCCAATGCGGACGAAATGCCTGCGCGAATCGCTCTGCTTTTTGACGCTGACTCATTCGAATGAGATCCTTTTCATTGTATGAAACGCCGAAATGTCCTCGATTCATCCCGCCCCCGGAAGAAATATCGCGGAAAGAGCAACAAATTTTGGCTTGGCCTGGATGGCTTGCTGTGTTGGTCCGGCCGTGTGACCGATGCTAAGGTTAGACGATGAAGCCACGACGCTCAGAACAGGCCGTCTTCGCATGGGTCTTCATCCTCGCGATGGTGGCCATCGCCGGGTTGCAGGCCGTCAGTCGCTGGGATGCCAGACTGGACACGGCTCAGCGGATACGCGCCCAATTGGTGGCGTGGGGCCTGTTTGTTGATGGATTGGAGTCGGTGGTCGATCCGGATGAAGTGGACCGCCGGATCGCCTTTCTCGAAAGCAACATCCCCGAGGCGCGGGTTCAGGCGGCGCGCTGGCTGGCGGCCCACGGGGTCCGCGGCGCGAGCGATGCGATCGCGGCGTCGATGCGGGACGCCGGCACGCTGCGCCCCTGCCAATTGGCGCATTCGCTGGGACAACTCGGCGATGAACGCTGGGTGGACACGCTCGCTGAGGCGGTGCGTCAACCCAGCAATACCGACCTGCGCGTCTGCGCCACGATGGCGCTGGGAGAGTTGGCCTCGCCGCGGGCCGTGACAGCGCTGATCGACGCCTACCGTGACAACATCACGCCGACGACCGCCCTGACCGGCCTGGGCAACATCGCTCATCCGTCGGCTGCCGAGTTCCTTCAGCAGGTGTTTGACCACCCTCGTAATGATCGCGAGCGGCATGCCGCCGGGATCGCCCTCGAAAAGATTCAGATGATGGATCAGGCTGATCGCGTGCCCGCGCTGATCGAACGGGTCCAAACGCAACTCGCCCAGGGGCAGCCGCTGGACCGTTGGGCGCTGCGCCAACTCGCCGAGCGATCCGACCCCCGCACACCCGAGGTGATGCGCCGGCTTCTGGTTGACGCCGAGACGCTGAGCGAGAACGATCGAGTGGCCATCGCGGCTGTGCTGGTCGCTCAGGGCGAACCCGGTCGAAAGGTACTGGCCCACCTGAGCCGGACGCTCTCTGCGGACAAGGTCACGCGATCCATCGCCTCGGCGGCGATGCGCCTGATGAGGACTTCTCACGAGTCCGCACCGGCGACGCCAAGCCTCACGGATCATGATGCAGCCTCCGCGCGGCGTGCCGACTGACGTGACGACGACCTCTCAGAAACTGCCGACGTCCCAGTTGGTGCGTGCCAGAACCCCGGCGGATTCCATACCCAGCCGCACGCGGACTTTGCCATATTCCACGTAGTAGATGACCTGCAAGGGTTCGCCGACAAAGGGAACTCGGCACTCCCATCGACCGAACCCGACTCGTGTCATGCGCCTCAAGCCCGCCGGCGGGATGTTCGCGTAGACCGCGTCCGCCTGCAGGTGCTGCACGACCAACACCACTTCTTCGAGACCGACGCAGATCATGGTGAGGCCTCCTACAGAGATGGCAGGCAAAACGGCGTCAGAACGTGAACATCACGCCCAGGTATCCGCCAATCGTATCGTTGCCTGGATTGCGGCTGCCGCCTTCGATGCTCGCGTTGGAGATATGGATGTAGCGGAAGCCGCCGACCAGGTGCATGTTGTCCGCGAGTTGATACGTGGCGCCGACGCCGGCCTGCGGCGTGAAGTTGAAGTTGGTGCCGTCCTCATCCCTGGAGCGCGACCCGTCGGGGATGCTCACGTCGCTGATCAGAAAGCCCGCCCCGCCCTCGACGAACAGGCTCCAGCGCGGCTGGCGATAGAAGTGCCACCGCGCCAGCAGCGTCAGACCGCCCGCGGCCGCATCGTCGCCGTTCTGATCCAAACCCAGCCCGATCGCTTCGGCGCGAATCGCCAGGTTGTCCTCGACGTAATAACTCAAGCCCAAGCCACCGCCATAGAGGTTGGCGCCCGGCTCGTTGTTGATGTTACTGGTTGCGATGCCGAACACGTCCACCGCCCAGGAGCCGCGCGTGAACGGCTCTCGCTGCGGCTGCGCCGCTTCCGGGCCGACGCTGTCGGCGACCATCTTGTTGAACGCGGCGATCAATCCCACCGGCTCCTCATGCTCGGCCGGTGTCGTCGCTTGAGCCTGGGCATGCAATACGCCCGCCGCCAGCAGAATCACCAGGACGTGGCACAGAAACATGATTCGACGATAAACACAGGTCATGTCGGAACTCCCTGAAGAAATCGTGCGATGACCGCCTGCGGGCATCGCATGAGATGTCATGAAAGCTCGATCGTCATGATCGGGCTGTCTCGAAACGTCGGTGCGTCCTCAGAAAGGCAGTGTCCACGCGACCGTCATTTATTCCGGGGGCAACCACGAATCAGTGAATACTCACGCCCGAATCGGGCACATCCTATCAGCACGATGCCGATGACTGCCCCCCATCAACCTGTGGTCCAACATCGCACCTTGCGTCGCACGCTGAGAGTCTGCGTCGCTGTGGTGTTCGTGGGGCTCCTGCTGGGGCGAGGCAGGATCACGCAGCAGATCGCCTTGCGGCAGGTGCTGGCGGCGACGGCGCCCTCGCCGCAGGCCATCGAGCACATGCTGGCCGAATCGACAGAGCCTGGCGCGATGGCGGTGCGCCTCTGGTCCCAAGGCAGGTTGGCTCATCAACGAGCCGTTGTGGACGCTTTGCGCGGCAACGTCGGCGGCATGGACGCGGCCACATGGCGGACGGTTGATCCGATCCTTCGCCAGGCGCCGCATTCGCCGGATCTGGATGTGGTCGAAGCATCGCTGGCGATGCTGGTGGCACGGGCCGACCGCCGCGCCGTGTGCTGGGTCAGCGCCTATCAAAGCGACGCCGATCCCGAGCGGCGCGCCCTGTGGCTGCGTTATCTGGCGGCGGTGGGTCAGTATGGCGACGCCGCGCTGGCCGCGGATTCCATCGAGGATAAGGACCCGTATGTGAGTGCCCTGGCGCTGGCCGCGTTGCGACAATGCACCGGAGCCTGGTTCGAATCCGCCGATCCGGTCCAGACGGCCCGCCAATGGGTCGCCGCTCACCGGGAAGAGTTGTCGCCCGCGGCCAACTGCGGCCCGCCGACCCGATGGACGCTTGGCGCGATCGACTTCGACCTGCGAGACCTGGACGGACATCCGGTGCGGCTTTCGGACTTTCGCGGCCGCGTCGTCCTGGTCAACTTCTGGGCCACCTGGTGCGGCCCGTGCATCGCCGAAGTGCCCGATCTGATCGAACTGAATCAGCGGCGCGGTGACGATCTGGTGGTGCTGGGCGTGGCCGTCGATGCGGTCCCGCATGATCATGCGCACCGGCCGGGCGACGCGCACGACGAGGCCGCCGAGCGGGAGCGCCATGTGCAACAGGTGCGCCGTATCGTCAAGCAATATGGGATCAACTACCCGGTGCTGATCGACGACACCGGTGTCGCCAGCGCCGCTTATCGGGCCGAGGGTGTGCCCGTGAGCGTCTGGTTCGACGCGGAGGGTCGGATCGCGCGTCGTCTGACCGGACCTCGCTCGATCACCGTATTTGAGGCGATGTACCGTTGGACCGCTGAATAGTTCGCGTCGTGGGCGCGTTTTTCCCACGTTCAGGAGCCGTTTGATGCGAAAGATCGCGATTGTGCTGCTGGCCGACACCGTGAGCACCGCGGACATCGGCCGCATGGTCAGCGCCCTGACCGCCGCCGAGGAATTCATCGAGGCCGGCGACGAGGTGGAGATCATGTTCGACGGCGCCGGCACCAAATGGCCGATCGAACTGTCCATGCCGATGCACGGACGCCACGAGTTGTTCAACTTTCTGCGGGATCGCATCATGGGCGTGTGCGCCTCATGCGCCGAGGCCTACGGGATGAAGCATTATCTTGAAAACCTCGACCTGCCGCTGGCCGATGAGCATCGGGGGCACATCAGCCTCCGCAGTCTTGCGGCGCGCGGGTTCACCATCCTCACGTTCTGAGCGAAACCGGCGCGCCAATCACGCCTTGTTCACAGGCGGCGCGAGCCGCCTGCCAGCGGAGGATCATCCACTGGTGTCGAGCGACGGTGAGCCAGATCCCATGCCGCTGATATTTCCGAGCGGAGGTAATCGTGGTCTGGCGGGCGATGGCGATGTATCCGTGTTCGCGCAGTCGATGCACCAGGTCGAAATCTTCCATGACCGGAATCGGCTTGAAGCCGCCGATGGCATCGAAGGTGTGACGTGCAAGGAAAAGGGCCTGGTCGCCGTAGGGCAGTTGCAGATGGCGTGATCGCAGATCGGTCGCCCATTCGATCCATCGCAGTGATGGGGTCGAGCGATCAAACGCCATGCGGAAGGCGCCGGCGACGCAGCCGGGCGTGTTGAGGATGCGGTGGACCTGCCGGTCGTAACCGAAGGGCAGTCGCGTGTCGGCGTGAAGGAACAGCAGGTATCGACCGTGAGCCGCCGCGGCGCCGGCGTTCATCTGGCTGCCGCGACCTCGTTCAGACTGGACCACCGCCGCGCCGAGTTGCGTCGCCACTTCCCGCGTCGCGTCGTCGCTGCCGCCGTCGGCGACGATGACTTCGACCCCCGGAGATTGCGTGACCGAGGAGATGGCTTGCGGAAGTCGATCGGCCTCGTTGAGCGTCGGAATGATTACGCTGATCAACGGGCGCGAAGCCTGAGTTTCCTTCGCGTCGAGAACCGATCGCCAGACGGGCAGATCGGCCGGTTCATCCACGTCGGACAACGTCGCCAGCACGTGGCAGCTCAGTCCCCGTGCGGCGATGCGCCGGCGGGTCTGCTCGTACACTCGCTCCGTTCCCCAGGGGATGTTTTCGAACAGGCCGGGCATCGGGGCACGCAGACCGATCAGGTAATAACCGCCATCGACGGCCGGCCCGATGACCACGTCATGATTACTCAGTGCTCGACTCGCCTGGCTCAATATCTCGACGGTGATCGACGGACAGTCGCTGCCGATGCAGAGCGCGTGTTGATGCCTGCTGGCGAATGCATCATCAAAAGCGCGTTGCAGGCGACGACCCAGATCGCCAGGCCCCTGGTCCTGGTAGTCACGGCCGTATCCGAAGGTCGCCGCCATGGCATGGCGTTCACCGCCGGTATGACGTACCTGAATCCTGCAACCGGACGCGTCAGAAAAATTCTCCGCCACGTCGAGCGTGTGCCGGGTCATCTGACGCTGCAGATCGGCGGCGCCTTGAGGACCGAGCAACAGGATCATGCGTGTCTTGGTCGAACCGGGCTGCGGCAGGCGGGAGAAGATGATCAACTGACTCGCCGGATGATGCGCGACGCGATCCGTCAGGTATTCACGGCCGATCGTCGTGAGAATTTTGTAGCCGGCGGCGAACACGCCGCGGACTGTCCCGGAGATCTTGGATCGGCCGACGCGCCGGCGGTAACGGACCGGGATTTCACGGATTCGATATCCCAGGCGTGCGGCGCGTATCTGCATCTGGACCGTCCAGCCGTAATCCAGATCGTCCATCGCCAGACGCTGAAGCACCGAATACCGAATCGCGCGGAACGGGCCCAGATCGGTGCAGGGCACGTTCCATAGATGACGCAGCAGGCCGCTGGCCAGGGCGTTGCCGGCGTGCTGCGGCCAGGTCAGCGCGCCGGGCTCATGATCGCCGAGGACGCGTGAGCCGATGACCAGGTCGGCCTCATCACGGAGGATGGGCGCCAGCAGGTTCGTCATGTCGGCGGGATCATCGCTGCGATCGGCGTCCATGAAGACGATGATATCCGGCGCCGGCGGGCGGGTCAGCGCGGTCAATCCCGCCAGGCACGCGGCCCCGTATCCGCGTCGCGACTCGGTGACGACGAGGGCGCCATGGCGTTGCGCGATCGCGGCGGTCGGATCGGTCGATCCGTTGTCCACGACGACTTTCGTGTCGAGCCAGTCGGGCAGGTCGTCGAGCACCTGCCCGATCACCTGCGCCTCGTTCAGCGCGGGGAGGATGATCGCTATGCATTGGCCGTCGAGCACGTCAGTGTCTCCGATTGTTCCACAAGGGTCGGACCAGGCCGCCTGCTCCAGCATCCTTCGAGGCCCAGCATCAACCAGACGGGCGCGAACTCGATCCAGATCAGACCGTAGTCGAACCACGCCGCGTGCCCCATGGCGCTCAGCGGGAATCGCAGATAATACATCGGCAGCGTGACCGTCAGGGCCAGCAGCGACGGCCTCGGCCGCAGCGCCAGTAGCGGCAGGATCCACAGGTAATACCAGGAAAACTGCGTCGGACTCAGCAGGAACAACGCGGCGGTCACCGCCAGGGCGCCGGGGATCAGCCCGTCCGACGCGGCGCGGCGCCGTCGCATGACGGCGATCATCACGCCGAGGAGGATCAGGCCGACGATCGATCGCGCGACGATCTGAGCGTGGGAAGGGACGAGCAATTTGGCGGTTTCGTGAATCACCATGAACGCCGAGTCATTCATCTGCCAGCGCTCGGCGTAAGCCGTCAAACCACTGGCGTGATCGAGTCGACTCGTGAGCATCGGCGCCAGGAGAACCGCCGCGGTGATAACCACGACAACGACAACACCCAAACGACGTTTCCACGAACCATCGACATGGCGCAGCAGCAGCGGCGCCCAGAGCATCGGCCAGATTTTCGCGCCGACCGCCAGACCCAGCGTGAATCCAACGATGAGCCAGCGGCGGAACACCACAGCGAGAAGCGTGGCCAGCAATGTTGCGATGACGACCAATTCCATGTGGCCACTGTTGAAGACTTCCTTGATCAGCAGGGGATTCAGCCAGTAGACTGCGAAATTCCACGCCGCATGTGTACTACCGCGCAGCAGTACCAACAGCATGCCTGCGATCACCAGGTCCAATCCAAGCCAGGTCCACCGTAGACCCTGGATGTCGAATGGCTTGATCCAGTAGCCGATCGCGAACATCGCCTGGGCGGTTGGCGGATAAATGGTGCGCAGGGACGGATGATTGACACGTTCCAGAACGGCGTCAGCCTCCTCGCCCAAACGCAGCACGGAGTCAGGTATGGCCGAATCGTGCCGACGCACCGCCTCGGGGGCATGGGCGTACGGATTGATCGCATGGGCGCTGACGGCGCCGTCCCAGAGGTAACGGGAATAGTCGTCTTCGAGAATCGGCGTGGCGGCGAACTGACTCAGCCGCATGACCAGCCCGACGGCCAAGAGGACCGCGATCAGCCCGCGCGAGGATTCAACCTGTTTCAACTGCCATAGGGCCAACAGGTAGATCGCGCCCGCCCCGCTCTGGGTCAGCACGAACACCAGGACCGGCTTGTCGAGCACATCGCGTTCGTAAGCGAAGGCGCCACTGAGAAACGTCAGCGCCACAGACCACGCCAGGAGTCCGGCCAGCGCTGCGTACAACAGCAGTCGAGATGGCGTGATCTGTGGCATGCTCATTGATTCCAGAAGCGGCCGCGATGGCGGTGACCCTCGCGTGCCGTGCATTTCACGGGCTCAGCGCGTGCCGGAACCCGACGGGCGCGACTTCGAGGCCGAGCCCGAGTTCTTATTCTGCAGCGGCAGGCCCGCCTGGGTCCACGCGTTGATGCCGCCGGTGAATCGAATCACGTTGGGATGGCCCAGTTCGGCCAGATGATCGGCGAGCATCAGACTCATGGGGCATTCCGGCCCGCCGCAGTAGGTGACGACCAGTTGGTTGGGGTCTGTCAGGAGGCGCCGAATGGCCGGCTCCTTGGCGTCATACGCCAGGGGGATCGCGCCCGGGATCCACTGATCGGATGGACCGCGGGCGTCGAGCACGACCATCGGGACTCTGGCGCCCATCAGCGCCTTCAGGGCCTGGGCATTCAACTCGGCCGTAACGTGAGTCTTCTGGCTCTCGGCCTTGGAGCCGCTGCCGCTTTTGGAGCCGCTGCCTTCGGCCAGCGTCATCGTCACGACACCGACCGACAGACATGCGGCGAGAACAACGACGCCGAATCCAAACATGTGTTGACGCGAATACATCTGGATGCCTTTCAATGAGGGGTGAACGGTGAGTTAAATTGATTGGGCGTGATGCGGCACGATCAGCGTGAACTCGAGCCGCTGGGCTGCTGATCCGGTTGCTTGGCGCCCGAGCCGGAATCGTTCGAGCCGTTGTCGTTGGAGCAGCCGGACAGAACCAGCATCAGAGTCACCATCAGAACCATTGCTGCGGTCAGAACCTTGTACATGAGTCGTTCCTTTGAAAAAGGGGTGAGAGTTATCGTCGCCAGGCCATCAGTTTCTCGAAGAGCTTTTTGACGGTCGGGGTCAGTCGCGTGCGGCTGTAGGCGTCGCCGGCTTTCTTGATCGCCTCGGCCTGCGTGGGGTAAGGATGAATCGTCCTGGCGATGGCGCCCAGGCCCAGCCCCGCGGTCATCGCCAGCGTGATCTCGGAGATCATCTCACCGGCGTGACGGGCCACCAGCGTCGCGCCGAGGATGCGGTCGGTGCCTTGCTTGACGTGAACTTTCAGAAAGCCCTCGTCTTCGCCGTCGAGGATCGCTCGATCCACATCGGCCAGCTCGATCGTGAACGTCTGTGTCTGGATGCCGCGCTGTCGGGCTTCGTGTTCGTAGAGGCCGACGTGCGAGATTTCCGGATCGGTGTAGGTGCACCAGGGAATCGTCAGCGCCGAGACTTTCGCCCGGCCGAAGAACAGGGCGTTCTGAATGACGATGCGCGCCATCGCGTCAGCGGTGTGCGTGAACTTGTACGCCGAGCAGATGTCGCCGGCGGCGTAGATGTTGCGGTTCGTCGTCCGCAGCCGGTCATCGACTTTCACGCCGCTTCGCTTGTCGTACTCGACACCGACGGCTTCGAGGTTCAACCCCTCGACATTGGGCGCGCGGCCGACGCCGACGAGAATCGCGTCACAGGGGATGTCGTGGATTTGACCGTGACAGTCGAGCGTGATGAACTTTTCGCCATTTTCGCAGCGCACCTTGGCCGCCTTGCCGCCGCAGACGATTTTCACGCCGTCGCGCTTCAGCGCTGCCTCGATGCGCCGAGCGGCGTCGGGATCCTCGCGGGTGAGGATCTGCGACTCGGCCTCGGCCAGTGTCACCTGTGAGCCGAACCGCGCGAAGCTCTGGGCCAGTTCGCAGCCGATCGGTCCGGCGCCGATGACCACCAACCGCCGCGGCAGTTCCGTCAGCGAGAACACCGTTTCGTTGGTCAGGTAACCGGTTTCGGCGAGGCCGGGGATCGGCAGGGTCGTGGCCCTGGCGCCGGTGGCGATCACCGCGCGGGCATATGACAGCGTCTGATCCCCGACGCGGATTTGGCCGTTGCGCTCGAAGCGAGCCTGACCGATAAACACGTCGATGCCGAGTCCCCGGAAGCGGGCCGCCGAGTCGTGCGGCGCGATGCCGGCGCGGAGCCGGCGCATGCGTTGCATCACGGCAGTGAAATCGACGTGTGTTTCGCCCTCGACTTCGACGCCGTAGGCGCCGGCATCGCGTACCTCCGCATAAGCCTTGGCGCAACGGATCAGCGCCTTGCTCGGCACACATCCCACGTTCAGGCAGTCGCCGCCCATCAGGTCACGTTCGATCAGGGCGACCTTGGCGCCGAGTCCTGCCGCCCCGGCCGCGGTGACCAACCCCGCCGTACCACCGCCGATCACCACGAGGTTGTATCGTCCGCTCGGCGTCGGGTTAACCCAGTTCGGCGGGTGCACATGCGAGGCGAGTTCGAGGTTGTGTTCATCCTGCGGTTGCAAGGCCGGAATCTCGGCATGGGGTTCGTGGATCGCGCGTGTCGGATTCATCATTTGGGTCATGGCAGGTTCTCCCGCGAGTTTAAGGACCAGTCGTAATCCAGCCACTGGATCGTCGGCGTCTGCCCCGCGTTAAGGCGCTGTTTGAGCGCCGGGGCATAACGTGCGGCGAAGGCGAGGACTGATTCGGCAGCCTGTTTGAAGTCGCCACCATACCAGTTGTAAAGCTGCGTCAGGTGCACGGCGTTGTGTTCGGCGTCCAGGCGATACCAACGGTCATGCGTGTGCACGTACCGGGCCTGATCGGCCAACTGCTGCTCCAAGCGGTCGGCGACGTACGCCTGGCTTCGAAGCGGCGGGCAGCCCACCGCGGCGCAGACCAGCGCGAAGTGAATTCGTGGCTCGGCGAAGTGGGGACGAATCTGTTCGTGCTCGATCTGGTTCAGCGACCAGATCTGCCCGGCGAATTTCCATCGGACCGCATCCCATCGCCGGGCGTCGGGGATGTCCCGGATCGACTTGAGCTTGCCGCCATCGTAGTGATCGAGGATCAGCGTGAGTGTGAAGGCGTTATAGGCGTTGATGAGCAGGGCGAGCTTCTGATCGCGTCCCATCTGCTCGAACGGCGCGGAGTCCAGGCTCTTGACGTAGGCACTCAGACGATCGCGGTCGCGCATCAGGCCGGCGTAGTCGACGCCGCCTTTGTCATTGACGTACTTGCGGAGCAGGGCGTCGAAGGCGCTGTGGTCGAAGGAGGGGCCGCCGGATTGGGCGGCGTAGGTCTCGGCCATGTCGACCGGGGGCGGACCGAACAGGCCCAGCAGCCGATGCTGATTGGCGTAGGCGCAGCCAGTGAGCGCCACAGCAAGCAGGGCCACGGTGATGTATCCGATGGTTGCGAGATGGCTCGGCGTGGTGTTGTTCATGGGTTGACTTTCGGTTGTGCCCTGGGAGGCGGGTTCGATGTCGTCGGCCTGTCGCGCCATCGCGCGGCGGGCGAGTTTGGTCACATAAACAGTGACAATGATGGTGGCCAGCAGCCCCACCGCCAGCATCGTCCATTGAGCGGGCGAGCGGCCCTGAGCCTGACCGGCCGCCGCGGCGACGCCGGCGCGCCCCGCGTAGCCCAGGTACACGTACATGAACGTGCCCGGCAGCATGGCGATCCAACTGGTCAGCACGCACGGCCAGAAGCCGATCGCCGTCAGACCGTACAGGTAGTTCTGTATGTTGAACGGTATCGCCGGGGAAAGACGCAATAGCGCCACGATCTTCCACCCGCCTTCGCTGACCGCCCGGTCGACGGCCCGGAACTTCGGAAAATGCGACAGCTTGCGCTCCACAGCACGACGCGCCAGGTAACGGGCGACCAGAAACGCCATCGCCGCGCCGGCGGTCGAACCCACCGACACCGCCGCCGTGCCCCACCACAGACCGAAGATCGCCCCGGCCCCCAGCGTCAGCGCCGACCCTGGAATCATCAGTATCGTCGCGACGACGTACACGGCCGCGAACACCAGCGGACCCCACACGCCCATGTTGGAAACCGAGGCGCCGAGCCAGTCTGTGAGCCGTCCCACCGGCAGCAGCCGCACCACCGCCAGCACACAGATCAACACCACCACGATGCTCCCCAGGCGCACCAAGCGCGTCAGGTTGAAACCCGGCGAAGAGGAACCGGCGGTATCCCTCGTTGAGGTCAGCTCCACGAAGTTCATGATTTGCTCCCGTCGATTAGGGCGCCGCCGCAGGACGAGCCGCAGCCGGCGGTACATGCGAAGCAGTGGTCGCCCGTGGCGATCACGCGGCGGACAAACGCTCCCGGGTCGAAGTCCCGGATATGCTGTGCCCGATTTCTCGCCGTGATTCCCATGGCGTAGTTAAAATCGCAGTCATACATCATGCCGTCGTATCCCACATGCAGTTGATGGCGGCACATCAGGCCGTCGAGTGTCCCGGGATTAAAGGCCTCGCGCAGCAGTTGCCTGTACGCCTCGGCCTTGTCCTGGCGGGCCAGGTCGTGCAGGAAGCGTCCGATCGGGATGTTGGTGATCGTGTAGAGCTTGTTGAATTCCAAGCCACGCTCGCGACGCAGCGCCTCGCGGTAGGCCTGCTCAAGCGGCGGCTGAGGCGGAGGGAGCGCCGGGCCCAGCGGGTTGTACACGAGGTCCAAAGGCTTGTCGGCATCGCGGCCATAACCGGTCCGGTTCAGTCGACGGATCACTTCGACGCTGTCTTCATACACATGGCGGCCGCGCTGACGATCGACATTCGTCGGCAGGTAGCACGGTAGCGAGGCGATTAGGTGAATGCCGCGTTCGGCGTACCATTCGGGCAGGTCTTCATAACCCGGCTGAAGCATGATCGTCAGGTTCGTGCGCACCATCACGTGCAGCCTCTGCGCCAGGGCGGCATCGACGAGACGGCGGAAGTCCGGATTCATCTCAGGCGCTCCACCAGTGATGTCCAGCGTCGCGGCCCCGGCATGGCGCGCCGCATTCAACACGTCGAGCATCGTGGTCCAGTCCATCTGCTCCTCACGCTTGGGTGAAGATTCGACATGACAATGCCGACACGCCAGGTTGCATCGCAGGCCGATGTTCACCTGCACCGTATCAAGGGTCAGGCCACGCAGGCGTTTGCCTGAGGCACTCTCGACGTGCTCGTCGAAAGCGGTGCGTCCTGAAATGGTCAGTGGAATCGTCGTCATGATGATGAGTCGTCCCCGGAAGTGAAAACCTTACATGAGTTGTTGTGGTCTCGTGTTTTCGAGGGGCGGTGCTTCCGGGGGCGGAGGCCGGCGCCGTGGCGGAAAGGGTGGATCAGCAGTTCTCCCAGTTTGCGCCAGTGCGCACCGCCGTCGGCGTCATCGAGGCCCTGCTGAATTCGCTCCGGGTCCTCTCGCAGGCGGTAGGTACCGAAGCATCGGTCCCAGATCGACAGCACGCTGGAGTAGTTCGAGTCGGTTTCGACCCGACAGCGTGAATGATGCACCCAATGCATCCAAGGCGTGACGATCAGCCACCGCAGCAGATCGTCCAGCCGGCGCGGCACACGGATGTTGCTGTGATGAAACAGAATCACCGGCAACAGGATCGTCTCGTACACGAGCAGTTGCTGGACCGTCATGCCCAGCAGTGGCAGCACCGCCAGTCGGGCCGTCGAGGACAGGGCCACCTCGCCCGTATGAAAACGCAGCGCCGAGGTGGCCTCCATGGCGCGGTCCGTGTGATGAACCGAATGGAACCGCCACAGCAGCGGAACGCGGTGATTCAACCGGTGCCACCCGTACATCCACATATCGAACAGCACCAGTACCATGAGCCATTGAGCCCATTGGGGCATCGTCACCACGTGTACCAGACCAAAGTGCTCGCGCTGGGCCCACGAGCATACGGCGTAAACCAACGTAGCGAACGGCACGGCGATCACAACGCTATTGATCAGGGCCATTGCGAGATGAGTTATGCCGTGCCGCCCCCGATGCTCACGTCCGACATACTGCGGCGCCACGGCCTCGATGATCCACAGCAGCGCCAGCACAACCGCCGCGACGGCGGGGCGAGTTATCGACAATCCGTTGGTCGGATCTATCGGCATGGGACGATCACCTGTCCAGTCGAACTGTGCCGCCTTGCATGCGGATCGCTTCGCATCGGCAAGACATTGTAGAAGAACCCACGGCCAACGAATTGACCGTGGGTCCGAGCGGGGGTAAGACAATCAGGTGCGAGATGTGCGGGTCAGGCGGCATCAGGTCCGTAGCAACCAATAAATCACCGCCCCGAGCGCTAACCCCAGCGGCAGCGTGGTGATCCATGTGATGAGAATGCCGGTGATGGTCGACCAGTTGCGCCGGCCGTTGACGGCGCTGATGCCGAAGATTGAACCACAACTGACATGGGTGGTCGACACCGGCACGCCGAGGCGCGAAGCGCCCAGCACGAGCGCCGCGGTCACGAGATTGGCGGTCAGCCCCTGGCCGGTGTTGAGCTGCGTGATATTGCGGCTCATGGTTTCGGCGACTTTGCGCGACTGGATGAGACCGCCGACGACCACAGCCGCGGTGATCAGCAGCAGGACGCCGTGGGTGTTGTCGTGCGCCCAGGCGGCGCCCGACGCCCCGGATGCCAGCAGCAGCGCGGCGATCTTCGGCGTGTCGTTGACCGCGCGGGCAAAGCACACCGCGCCGCCGCTGAGCCAGTGCACCGAATCGACGATCGATTGCGCCCGCACACCCAGGCAATGCCCGTCGTACCGCTCGACGCACTGATCCACATCATCCATCCGAACCGTCAACTCGCCCCCCCCGGAACCGCATCCACGCCCTTTCAAAATCGCGGTCCCGTCGGCCAGAATCGTCGCCGGCTGCGGCGCCTGCCTGCCGATGCACACGCAGGTCTGCGAGCCGACGTCGAGGCGTCGACGCAAGCGGCTGAAAATCGGATACAGAATCGCCGCCGCGGCGATCGCCAGGATCGGGCTCAACAGCAGCGGCTGGGCAAACTTGGTCGCTAGCGTGTTCCAGTGAATGCCGCCGGGGTTTCCGGGGCTGGCGACCAGTCCCACGCCGACCAGCGCCCCGGTCAGCGCGTGCGTGGTCGAGGTCGGCATGCCCAGCACCGTAGCCAGAAAGATTGTCGATGCGGCGGCGACACCGATCGATGTCAACATCGCCGGATCAAACACCACGCCGTCGATGAGCCCCTTGCCGCTGAAGGCCTTGACCAACCCGTGCGCCAGCGCCACGGAAACCAGGCTGCCGGCCAGGGTCGTCACCGTCGCCCAGACGAGCGCTCCGCGATAGCGGGTCGTCGCGCTGCCGTAGAGCGTGGCCACGCCTTTGAAGTTGTCATTGGCGCCGTTGGTGTACGCCAGGAACACAATCGCAACAGTCAGAAAGATGCCGATCGTCATGGATATTTCCTGTGTGTAATCAGCAGCACGAGCCATTGTCGCCCGTGCAACAGGCGCTCGGATTCGTCTTGGTGACGTGGTAGTCCCGCCCCTTGGTCTGCCGCGGATCACGGACCGCCGCGGCGGCGCAGTCGAAGGGCAACGCCTGATCGGCAGGCACCGGTTCATTCGGCTCGATGCCGATCATCTGATCTGCATAAGGCCCCTTGGGATTGGTCATCAGCTTGTAGGTCTTGTCGCAAACCGCCATACGCTGCCCCCGGAAGTAGACATGGTCATCATCGTCGTGAACCTGTTTCCACGGACCCGCATAGACCACTGCCTGATTGCGTTCGAAGCATGGCCCTTCTTTGCCCTTGAACGCCCGAACCGTCATCGATCGGAACTCGATGCCGTCGATCGTCTGCCACGGCTCGTCCTGCCGCTTGAGGATCTCCACACCGAAAAAGCCCGCCTCCTCGAACATTTGCAGGAAGCGGTCCTCGCGGAACGCCCCGGCGATGCAGCCGGACCACAGATCAGCGTCGTTGACCACTTCCGGGGGCGGGTCTTCATCGCAGACGATATCGGAGATGACGGTGCGCCCGCCGGGCTTGAGCACGCGATGCATCTCCTGGAAAAGCTGGGCTTTCTCGGATTCGGTCACAAGGTTCAACACGCAGTTGGACACGATCAGGTCGACACTTTCGTCGGCCACCAGTGGATTCTCGCGGCGTAACTGATCGCAACAGGCGCGATACGCATCGAGTTGCTCGACGCTGGTGATCGGTTGCTCCGCCAGATAGTCGGAGGCAAGATCGAGATCGAGCGCCATGTCCTGAATGCGCGCCTTGCGGAACTCGACATTGGCGTAGCCGATCTTGTCCGCCATCTCGTTCTGGTACTTGCGCGCCAGGCTGAGCATGGCGTCGTTGAAGTCCAGCCCGATCACACGCCCGGCCGGACCGACCTTCTGAGCGAGGATATAGCACACCTTGCCCGCGCCAGAGCCGAGATCGACGACCACGTCGCCTTCGCGGGCATGGGTCGATGGATCGCCGCAGCCGTAGTCCTTATCGATGATCTCCCGCGGCAGCAGTTTCAGGTACCGCGGGTCATACGAGGCCGTCGGGCAACACAGGCCCGGCTCCACCTCGGCCGCCCCTTGGGCGTAACGCTCCCGAATCGCATCTTCCAACGACGCGGCCGTGCCTCCATCCGACGACTTTGTGTTCGGCTTGCGGACTTCCAACGTATCAGTGTTCATTAGGATCAACTCCATCAATGAGAATGCACCGGCCATGGCGCCAACGTCAGCCATGGCAATAAGTCGCTGTCGGAGCCTGAACCCTTACATCGTCTGTGATTCAATTTTCCGGGCGCGACGCATCGCCCCGACGCTGGATAGGGTAGAGACCATATACGGCACGATCACGGTCAGGCCCATGCGCCAAAGGCGCGGCCAGGTGATGTCGCCGCGAAGGATCGCGTCGCCGTGATTGATCGCAATGAGGATGACTCCGACGATCACCGCATAGGCCAGCCCCCGCCGGATCACCGACGGCGAGGTCGCCAGGCGACACCACTGTTGGCAGACCTCGCGGGCACTCACGAGCGGTTCCGTGTTTTGTGCGCCTTTGGGGCGGCCTTCGCCTTGGCGTGGCCATTGTTGGCGGCGGCCAGCAGTTGCTGTTCAGCCTGAAGCCAGTGCTGTTCGCAGCGGCCCTCCGGGCAGTCTTCGCCCAGGTAGATCGCATAGGCGCGGGCTTCAATGTCGTGTTGGCTGACAGGTGCGGGGGAAGAATTCTTTTTGGACATCGGGTTACTCCTTGGCGGAGGTCATTGTGTCACCAGGGTTCGTTGCCGCCCCACTGCGGGGCGATCGCCGGCGAGGGGGTGTTCCGCGAGGTTGATCCTTGCAAACCCCCGGAACCCCCGGAACCTTCGGAAACGTCCAGCCGCCTCCATGCGGTCGGGCGTTTGAAATCCTGTCCCTGCTCCAGGACCAGCGCTTCGGAATGCTGTTGCTTGACATGGTCCCATGTGGTCTGTGTCCAGGCGTCTTGATCCAGCAGCTTCAGCGGAGCATCGATCAACGGCCCCGACACCGCCTTGCCGATCGGCGGCCACCACAGGCTCTCGGTTTCGCGATCCCAGAGCACGAAGGCGTCGCGGCCGTCCCAGACCTCGGCGTCGGCGTAGGTGTATCCGCTGAGAGCGAAGGTCAGCACATGATCATCCAAGCGGCGATCGTACACCGCGCCCAGATCCGCCAGGATGCAGTAGGCCGTGAAGATCGGCACCCCGCCGACGACATCGTTGACCACCTCATGCCGGACCAGCAGATCAATGGGATAGACCTTGACTTCATCGCCGAGGCGCACCGCCAGAACGAGCGCCTCCGGGGCCAGCCAGCCGTCGGCCTCGGCGGAGGAGACGAACTTCGGCTCGATCAGCGCCGGGAATCGTTCGCGGCCGATGCCGTAGTGCAGGCTCTTCGGGTCGAGTCGGAACCGCGTGACGTCGAAGTGATCGGACTCGCGCTCACCGCCGCGCAGCCACCGCCGGCCGTCGCGCTCGATCAGTCGTGCCGGCGCCTCGGCGGCGAATCCACCGAACGATCGCCGCGCACGCGTCTGCGGGTCGTAAAAGTAGCCGGGTTTCAGATAAACCAGCGCGAAATGCGCCAGCAGCATCACGAAGACCACGTGGTACATGAACCAGAGCCTGCTTCTGGAATCTTCATCGGGTCGGATCAGACGACGCCCCATGGACTGTCCCCTTTGGCCGATGCCTCAGCGGCGATCACTGCCGGGTTGCTTCTGGCCGTACACCGTGGTTTGCGGATGAAACGCCGACCATGCGAACCAGAACGTGTGCACGACCTGAGCCTCGGCTGGCGCCTCGACGACGGATACGCCGCCGGCTTCGTCCATTTTCAGGACCAGTCGCTGTCCGTCAATCCGCTCGTCAATCGTGCGCTGCGGCGCGCGCCCGATGGCGTTCAGCGGATAGGCGTGAACCTGCTGGCCGAGCCGCACACCGACGATGGGCTCTTTGGGCTTGAGGCGCGGGTCCTTGTGGGCGACGGGGAACATCAGCCGATCCGTGGCGAAATACGATGCGTACGGATTACGGGAGTAGTCGCGGCGGTGGCCGGTTTCCGTGGTGACGACCGTGGCCTTGGGATGCGTCTTTTTCAGTTCGACGAAACTGGTCAACTGCCAGGGCAGGTATTTAAGCGACTTACCAGCGTTGGGGCCGCTGATGGCCGCAAGTCCGACCTGCGACCACAACGCCTTGTGCGTGCGGTCGTAAAGCAGCACATTGGAGTTTTGCAACAGGCCGCTGATCCCGAACTCGAGCGTCTGCCCGCCCATGCGGCGGTCGACGACGCTGACCGAGTCGCACAGCGGGCAGTAGATGACGGTGATCGGAGTTTCCAAGGTTTCCGGGGTTCCGGGGGTGTCGCCGAGGGTGTCGTTGATCGCCTCGTGCCAGTTGAGCACATTGATCGGGTATGCCCGAACCTGGCCGGCGATCTCGACGACCACCATCCGATCGTCATTGCGGTATGGCGCGTCCGTTACGGCAATCGTTTTGGGGTTCGTCAGCGCGGGGATGCCGTCCTTGGGCGGACCGCCGGAAAGAATCTGATCGCGCGGCACGGTCAGTCCCTGCGTGTTGAACTGCGTCAGGGGCTCGGCTCGGCTCGCGCTGCCCGAGCTCCGTGTGCCGGACTGGGCCCGCAGCACCGGAGGGTTGAGCATGAACACCATAGCGATCAACAGCATGGCGCCTATGGCAATCAACCTCGCCTCGATCTCGCGGCGGGGTTGTGGTTTTCGCGGTCGGCGTGCGGAAATGGCGGATGTTGACATGAACGAGTTCCTCAACGCGATGTTGCATGTAGGTCGTCGAGAACCGGCGGGGCCTGACAGCCATTCGGCCGATGTTTTTTCAGATGTAAGGCGCCATGCCGTATGTTCGACCTATGTAGTAGATGCCCCAAGACGACGCGATTATTCCCGATGCCGTGCCGGAATCCTCTGGAACCACACCGAGAGCGTGTGAACTACATCCACTGGACTGTCTGGAAGTCTGGGGCGGCAGCAACGAAATCGACAGTGCCGTGAGCGTCACGGGTCTGGACGTGTGGGTTTGGTCTCGCCCCGCCGAGGCCGGCGGCGGCGGCGATATCTACCTGGTGTCGATGTGCGCCTGCGCCGAGGTGTCACGCTTTCTCATCGCCGACGTGACCGGTCACGACACGGAGGCGGCCGACGTGGCGACCCGCCTGCGCAAACTCATGCGGCGACACATCAACAAGCCGGACCAGACCCGTCTGGCCTGTTCGCTGAACCACGACTTCGACGGCATGCAGCGCCATGGCAAGTTCGCCACCGCCGTGCTGGCGACCTTTTTCCCGCCTTCCCGCCACCTGATCCTCTGCAACGCCGGACATCCCGCCCCGCTGTGGTATCAGGCGCGGGAGCGACGCTGGGTCACACTGGATCACACGTGGCAGAAAATCAATCCCGAAAGCCGCAACCTGCCCCTGGGCATCTTCACCGACTCGGATTACGTCCAGTTCGCGGTGCGCCTGGAGCGTAACGATCTGGTGCTGGTGTACACCGACGGTCTGACTGAGACTCAAGACGCCCGTGGGCGAATGCTGAATGAAAGCGGCCTACTGCGGCTCATCCGGCAACTGGACACACGGCAGCCCGACCAGTTCATGAGCGAGCTTCGCGCCCGCGTCGTCGACTTCGCGGGCCACCAGCCGCCGCACGACGACACGACGCTGCTCCTGCTGAGTCCGAACGGCCAGCAGCCGCGCCGCCAAAGCCTGGTCCAACGCATCAAAGTCACCGCGAAGATGCTCGGCCTGTTGCCGGCCAAGTGATTTGACTCCGTAGCATGGTACGGCCTTTATCATGCAATAAGGAGTCCATGCCATGTCGAGCATGACGATCGGACAGGCCGCTCGGGAAGCCGGCGTCGGTGTCGAGACGATCCGGTACTACCAGCGCCAAGGGCTCATCGATCAGCCGGCGCGGCGGGGAACAGGTTTTCGGCACTATGACCGGCAGACCGTGCGGCGACTTCGATTCATCCGCCATGCCAAGCGTCTGGGTTTCACGCTGCGCGAGATCCGGGAGTTGCTGGAACTGCATGTCGATCCCGAATGCCGGGGCCGCTGCCGGCAGATGCTTGAACTGACCTCCACCAAACTCGCGGACATCGAGCAGCGCATCGCCGAGTTGGAGCGGATGAAGCGGACACTGTCACAACTTGCCGCCGCGTGCCGCCGGCGGCGATCGGCGGCGGATTGCCCGATCCTTGACGCCCTGGATGACGGATCATGCCTCGATGACACCGACGCGTAAAAAATCCCGAAGACCGTGAACCCCGTACTGGGGTACGGCACGTAGGAACAGCGGACCAACCCCACCTCTTTCACGAAGGGAACACGTCATGACACGCTACCTGATGATCGCGACGATTGCGGGGCTGCTCAGCGCTGGTGCCGGCTGGGCGACACAGCAGACGACCGATCCGACGCGACCGAACTGCCCGGGGCAGATTCAGTGCCCGCTGTCCGGCAAACTGGTTTGTGAGGACCGTTGCCCGCTGGGCACGAATGATGGCGACTTGACCCCCACGATGCGGCCGCCTTGCCGCGGCAACTGAGAGGCCAACCAATGCGCATCGATATCCTGTACTTTGAGGGCTGTCCGAATCACGAGCCGACCGTCCAGTGTGTGCGTCGGATAGCCCGCCGATTGGGCATCGAGGCTCCGGTCCACGAAGTGGAGGTCACGCCGAGCGATGACCCTGCGGCGCTGAAGTTTCTGGGCTCGCCGACAGTGCTGATCGACGGCCGCGACATTGACCCGGCGTGCCGCGAGGGCGCCAGCTACGGTTTCGGTTGCCGCACCTTCGCCGGGATCGGCATGCCGGATGATACGCTGATCGAGCAGGCGATCCGTGAAGCGTTAGGCGGCGGCGCCGGACGATCGCCGGTCGCCGCAAGGGACCGCTCCACGCTTTACTGCCTAGGCGCGGCCGCGACGGCGGTTCTGTCCTCGGCCTGCTGCTGGTTGCCACTGGTGTTGCTGGCGTTCGGTGTGACCCTCGGAGGCGTGGCGGGGTTCTTCGAGTCGGTCAGATCGTTTTTCCTCTTGGCCGCCGCGATCTTTCTGGGTGCGGGGTTCTACTTCACGTACTTCCGCAGATCGGTCTGCAAGCCGGGCGAAGCCTGCGCGACACCGAACCCCAAGCTTCAGCGCTTCAACCGTTCCATGCTGTGGGTGGCAACCGTGTTTGTGATCGCCTTCGCCCTGTTTCCCTACTACAGCCCGATGCTGATTCGCACATTCAACGGCGGCGACTCGGCCGCGCCCCCGGACGCCGCCACACCGCAAGCGACCGTCCTGGCCACGTATCGCTTCCGGGTCGAGGGCATGACGTGCACTGGATGCGCCGCCGGGCTCGAGGCCCGCCTGGGCCGACTCCCGGGCATCGCCTCCGCCGAGGTGTCCTTTGACGTCTCCGAAGCCGTGGTCCGCGCCGATCCCGGTTGGTTCGATCCGGCCGCCGTGGTGAATACCGTCCAAACCGCCGGCTTCAAGGCGATATCCATCCCGCAAGCGCCAGCCGCAGCAGCCAAACGATGACTCCGCCGTAGGTCGCATGCTCGACTACTGCTTCAAAACTGTGCGCAAGGGTGAACCCGGTTCCCTCACCGTTTCTCCATGATCCAGCCGTAGTGATGCGGAGGCAGGTCAATGGGGAGCGAGCAGATGCAGCCGAATCCCACTGTTTCAGCCCATGTGCGGCACTGCTCGGGGCGCGGGCGGATGCCCATCGTGGGGCCGCGCGGCGTGGCCGGATCATAGTTCCAATGCATGATGCCCAGTCGCCCGCCGGTTGAAAGCACACGGTACGCCTCTCCCAACAGCAGCTCCGGCCGCTCGCAGTGCAGGATGTTAAACAGCATGACGTAATCGACGCTTTCAGCGGGCAGCCCCGTCCCGTCGGTGACGAAATCCCGCCGCTCGACACGGACGTTGTCCAGACCTGCTTGCTTGGCTTTGCGGACGGTTGCTTCGATCATTTCGGTTTCGATGTCCAAAGCGTGAACGGCGCCACGGACGATCCGCGCGGCTGGGATGCTGAATGTGCCGTAGCCGCAGCCGAAGTCCACCACATCGCGACACGTGCCGGCCAACTCCAACCTCACCAGCGTTTGCTCCGGCGAAAAAAAGCCCGCCCACATCGACTCATCCGGCATGCCGCTCTCACGTGTCTTCATGGCGGTTCCCACATTGCCGGCGCCAGGGTGCGATTGCAGTTCTGACGCCGCTTTAGGCGCGTGCGGCGCCGGGACTCCACGCAGCGTCGGCAAACGCGTCATCCAGCGGCGTGTCGGCCAGGTGGTTGGTGTAGTTCGACAGCGTCTTGAGGCCAACCCCGAGCACCACTTCCAGAGCCTGCGCCTCGGTGTAGCCGACTTCGTGGAAGGTCTGTTTGGCTTCATCGCTCGGCCAGCCGCGCGTCGTCGCCATCTCCGCCGCGAACTGGCGCAGCGCCTGAAGTTTTGGATCGTCGATCGGCCGGTCATCGCGAATCGCTTCGATTACGTTCGACTCGACGCCCTGCATCTTCGCGATCACGGTGTAGGCCGGCACGCAGTAATGGCACCGGTTGACCGCGCTGACCGCCAGCAAAACCACCTGCCGCTCTGTGGCGTCCAGCGACGACTGGTCGAACAGCCTGCTCAGTGTCATGTAGCCTTCGAGCAGTTTCGGCGCATGGGCCATGACGCCCAGCAGATTGGGGACAAAACCGTACTCTTTCTGAGCCTTGCCCAGCAGTTCGCCAGCGCCTTGCAGTGCGTTGTCGGTATGGAGGACGTTCAGGAACATGGGGGCTTCCTTTCAATGGCGTGATGCGGTCGCGTCCTAACGTGGACTGCCCCTGCCTGGCTGCCAGATGCCTTCCGGGGGTTACATCGATTCTCTGTCCTTGAGCGTCTGCGTGATCCGTTGTTTAGCCTCGGACGGGCAGGCTGGACCATCTTCTGGACGGTCTGCCGCCTGCTCGGTGAAGCGGCGTCGAACCAGTCGGTTGATCAACTGAATCTGTCGGCGATAGGCCGAGCATGCCCCACACATCGCCAGATGCATCCACAGGTTCATCCGCTGCCGCAGCGACAGCTTGCGGTCGAGCCCCTCGGAGATCAATCGAGCGGTTTGCTTGCAGTTGAGCATGAGTCGTTACCTGTTGACGTCACTGTCCGCGTTGCCCTCGGAAAACCAGTGCTTCTCCAGGCAGGCCCGTAGCAGCGCCCGGGCGCGGTGCAGGATCACCCACAGATTGGTCGCGGTGATCTTCAATTCCTTACAGATCTCATCGGTCTCCCGCTCATCCATCACACGCAGGGCGAACACCTGGCGTGGACGTTCCGGCAGGTTCTCCATGCATTGCCGGAACACCTCCCAGAATTCACCCTTTTCCAGAAGCTGTTCGCCTTCGGCCTTCCACGGGGTCGGCGGCCGGCGCCACCGACCCTTTTCATCAAACCACGAATCCATCACATCGCCCCCTGAGTCATCCTCGGCCTGCACCTCGTGGCGTGTGACGGTGGATCGGAAGTGATCCACAATCTTGTGCCGGAGAATTCCGATCAGCCACGTCCGCTGCTGCGAATCCCCCCGAAAGGATTGTCGGGCCTGCAGCGCCGCCAGCAGCGTCTCCTGCACCAGATCCTCGGCCAGATGATTCTGACCGACCCGCCCCATCGCATAGCGGTAGAGCACATCTGCATAGGCCTCGACCCAATGTTCGGCGCCGACGCTCGATGTCGATGAAGGTCGATTGGTCGGATCACGGGTCATCAGGAAGCCTCCAAGGTCGGAATGCCGTGGCCAGTATACCCCATGACTGTGGTTTGCATGAATCGTCCGCGTTACCATTCGGCGTATGAGTCCTGAAACCTCGTCGATCAAGAAGCGATTGCAGCATGTCAGCCTTCATACCAAGATCATCGTGCCGATGGTGGCGTTGGCGATTGTTCCGGTGATGATCGTCGGGGGATTCTCGATCACGCGGATGCGCGGGGTGCTTCAAGAGTTGGTCGTCCAGCGGGTGGTCTTCGACACCGAATCCAAGGCCCAGCAGCTTCAAGCCTATCTTCAGTCGATCCGGCAGGATCTGCGGTTTCTGAGTCAACTGGACATCGTGCGTGAGTTGGCCGATGCCGCGGCGAACACCGGTGCGGCTCCCGCGGCGTTGCGCGCGAACGTCGAGCGGCAACTGGTCATATTCTCCCAGGGTAAGCGGGCGTATTACCAGGTCCGTTACCTGACCGACGCGGGGCGCGAGGTCGTGCGCCTGGATGTGGACGGTGGGGCGCCCCGAGTGGTCGCCGAGCCGAACCTTCAGAACAAAGGACCGCGATATTACGTGCAGCAACTGCTGGCAACGGAGCCGGGCGAGATTTACGTTTCGCCGATGGACCTGAATATCGAACACGGTCAGGTGGAGGTGCCGCACCGCGGCGTCGTGCGCCTTGGCATCCGGGTCGCCGGGACCGATGGACAATGGCGGGGCATGCTCGTGGTGAATGTCTTCGCGGATTACATCCTGTCACTGATCGGTCCCTTGCCGGGGAGCATCGAGGCGTGGTTGCTCGACGAAGAAGGGGCTTATCTGGGTGGGGTCAAGACCGACGATCCGCGATTGTCCCTGGAAACACGCCGCTCCCTCAGCGCCGATTACGCCCCACCGGAAGTTGCGTTGATTCTCGGTGCTCAGCACCAGGCCCAGACGATCCGCACGCAACTGTCGATTGTCACGGCGGCCAGCCTGACGGTCGATCCCCGCGAACCTCAGCAACGCTGGATTCTGCTGATGCTGCGGCCGCGCCATCTTCTGGAGGCGCCGATCCGGTTCCTGACGGTCACGCTGGGGGTCGTCATTGGCCTGGTCACGGTGACGGCGAGCGTCGTGGGCCTGTTCGTGGGCTGGTACGTGGTGCGGCCAATCACGGCGCTACGCCGGACGACGCGCCAGATCGCCGAAGGCGACCTGAGCAGGCGCGTCCACATCGAGACTGGCGATGAAATCGAATCGCTCGCCGACGACTTCAACCGCATGGCTAAACACCTGTGCGAATCACGCGATCATCTGGCGGCCTGGAATGACAAATTGGCGCAGGAAGTTACACGGCAAACCGAACACCTGCGACGTCTGCAAAGCGGCTTGGCGCAGTCGGACAAACTGGCGTCGATCGGGCAGATGACCGCCGGGATCATGCACGAGATCGGCAATCCGCTGGCGGCGATCAAGACGAAGATTCAGGTCGCCGAGTGGGCTGGCGAGCTGCCCGAGGCCCAACGCGAACTGGTCCACGAAGTGTTGGAGGAAGTCAATCGCCTGACGTTGTTTCTGCGTTCGTTCTCGCGACTCGGGCGTCTGAGCGAGCCACGCATGGCGTCGGTGGGACTAGCCGAGGTCGTCCAAGGCGTGATCACGCTGGTGGAGCCGGAACTTCGATGCCGAGGGATCGACATCCACGTGGAACAGCCGCCGCAGGCTGTCTGGCTGCATTGCGACGCCAACCAGTTACGCCAGGTGGTGATTAATCTGGTGCTCAACGCGGCTGACGCGATGTCCGGCGGCGGGTCGGTGCTGGTTCGCATGAGACGGGCCCGAACACCCACCGACACGGCGCCGGGCATCGTGATCGAGGTCGTCGACCATGGCCCGGGCATCGACCCGCAGGTCGTCGAGCAGATCTGGGACCCGTTTTTCACCACCAAACCCGATGGCACGGGTCTGGGGCTTGCAACCTGCCGACGGATCGTCGAGGATCACAGGGGCACCATCCAGGTCCACAGCACGCCGGGCCAGGGCACGATCTTCGTCGTTCACCTGCCGGGTGCCGTGGAGCAGACCGATGACCAAGCCCGCGACGGGTCAGACGCATGAGCATCACCATGCTGATAGTCGAGGACGATGCGGGACTACGCCGCTCATTGGAAAAATTCTTCCGTCAGGACGGCTATACGGTCGTGGTCGCAGAGCGGGCCGATCAGGCCATGCGCCTGCTGCATGAAAACCTAATCGATCTGATGCTGCTGGACATCCACCTGCCCGACCGCTCCGGACTCAGCGTGCTCGCGGAAACGTGCGAACTTGATCCGCGGATCCTGACGATCGTGATGACCGCTTACGCCGATATTCAGACGGCGGTGCGTGCCATGCAGGGCGGCGCCCACGATTTCGTCGTCAAACCGTTTGAGCTTGACGAATTGCACCTGATCGTGGAGCGCGCTGTCGAAGCCCGCCACCTGCGGCGGCAGGTGCGGCGTTTTGAACGCGAGCGGATCAGCGGCGAGCCGGTTCAGGAGCTGCTTGGCCAGAGCCCGGTCATGCGTCAGTTGCGCGACCAGATCGACAAGGTCGCCGTGGCGCAAAGTCCAGTACTGGTCGTGGGGGAAACCGGCACGGGCAAGGAACTGGTCGTCAATACGATCCATCGCCGCTCGCGGCGTGTCGCGGGGCCGCTGGTGAAGGTCAACTGCAGCGCCGTATCGGAGCATCTCTTGGAAAGCGAGCTGTTCGGGCACGAAAAAGGCGCGTTTACCGATGCCCGTGAGCCTCGCGAAGGGCTGTTCGAGATGGCCGATGGTGGAACGCTTTTTCTCGACGAAATCTCCGAGATGAAGCTCGATCTTCAGGCGAAGTTTCTGCGCGTCATTGAGGGGCACCCGTTCCGACGGGTCGGCGGACGGCGGGAGATCCGTGTCGATGTGCGCGTGGTGGCGGCGACGAATCGGACCGTGCCGGACCTGATCCGCCAGAAGCAGTTCCGCGAAGACCTGTACTACCGTCTCAACGCTTTCCAGATCGCCGTACCGCCGCTACGGCAGCGCGGCCACGATATCGCGTTGCTCGGTCGCCATCTGCTGGGGCACTCGGCCTCCGCGCTGCGCAAAGGCCCGCTGACGTTGTCCGACGAGGCGGAAAAGTTGCTGCTGAGCTACCACTGGCCGGGCAATGTGCGTGAGTTGAGCAACGTAATGGAACACGCGGCGATCCTGTGCGAAACCGCCGAGGTGGGTCCGGAGCATCTGCCGTCGGAACTACATGTGGCCGCGACAGTTCGGCCGTTTGTCAGTCAGCCGGGCGCTCTGCCTACCTTGCAGGAAGTCGAGCGGCACTACATCGCGCATGTGGTCCACAGGGTAGGCGGCAACGTCTCCGAGGCTGCCCGCATCCTCGGCATCGCCCGCAACACCCTCCGCGCCAAACTGCGTGAATCCTGACTGGGTCCGTGTCGGCGGCGCTGCTCAATTTCTGACACCGCTCAATTTCTGCCCATCGGGCGAGATGGGCAGAAAACAAGACTAAAAGATCGACATATATCAATTCAGATGGCCCGGCCATCGAAGTTTGCACAGTCGGGGCCGCGCCGCCGACATATTCATTCGGCACATCAGAGTTCATAAGGCTGTCAACGATAATAAGTTGCAGAAATTTTTCGAGCATCGGCGATAATGGCACGCAGATTGTAGAAGGCCGTGTGTATGCGGCAACGGGTCGCGTCGCGATGAACTCATGGGAACCGGCCATGTCATCCAATACCGCAAACTTCTTCGTCTTCCTCACCGTCGTTGTCCTCACGCTTGGGATGATGGTGGCGGTCGTGTTCATCCCCGCCTACGTCGAACCGGTCCCGAAGGGACTACAGGTGCCGGTGGCCCTCACCGCCGCCCCGACGTCCGCCCCGGCCACTATCGAGCCGATCCCTGTGGCGACCACGTCGGCGCCCCCGGAAACGGCCGGCGTTTCGGGGGACATCCTGATGCAGGGCAGTGACTGTCTGGCCTGCCACAAGCCGGACATCAAACTGGTCGGCCCGAGCTTCGCGCAAATCGCGGCGAAGTACAAGAACCAGCCAGGCGCACTGGAACAACTGGTTCAGAAGGTCAAGGCTGGCGGGGCAGGCAGTTGGGGACCGATCCCGATGGCCCCGCACCCGACCCTGTCGGAGGATCAGATTCGCGTGATGGTCTCGTGGATTCTCGATCAGACCCCGGCGGCTTCGCCGGCAGCCAATGGTGACACGATCCTCAAATCGGTGGCCATGCCTCTGATGGGTCCGATCGCTTACGCCGAGGCTTCGCGCGTCCCGGCGCATGAGTCGGCGGCGGAACGGACACAGCCGCTGGCGCCGCTGCCGGAAGCGGGGCCGATCGACGCCAAGATGGCCGAGTTGGGCCGGCATCTTTTTTTCGACACGCGCCTGTCGGGGGACACGACGCTGTCGTGCGCCTCGTGTCACGATCCGCTCAAGGGCTATGGAGACGGGCAGGCGCTGGGCGACGGGTATCCCGGGGCGCTGTATTTCCGCAATGTGCCGACGCTGTTGAACACCACGCTAGGGGCGCGGTTCATGTGGGACGGCCGACTCAACGGTGGCGACGTAGACACGCTGGTGCGAGACATGATCACTGAGGCGCACACGATGAACATGGACAGCCGCCTGATGCAGGAGCGACTGAAGCAAGTGCCGCAGTACGTGTCGATGTGGCGGGAGATTTTCGGAACCGGCAGCGATCCTTACGGGCCGAGGGTCTACAAGGTGGTCGGCGAGTTCGTCAAGACGATCCGATCGCAGGATGTGACCCTGGACCGGTATCTGCGGGGCGACAAATCGGCGCTGAGCGACTCGGCGCAGCGGGGCCTGGCGCTGTTCAAGGGACGGGCCGGGTGCATCCGCTGTCATGACGGTCCGCTGCTGAGCGACGGGGGGCTGCACGCGACGGGTGTGCCGGAGCACCCGGAGGTGTGGCGCGATCCGCTGAGGAGCATCACGATCCTGCGCTATTACGCCTCTTCGGGCGTGCCGAACTACATGAATCGGCGTGTGGATGTGGGCCACTACGCGGTGAGCAAGTCCGACGCCGATCTGGGCAAGTTCCGCACGCCGACGCTGCGCGAGCTGCGGCACACCGGGCCGTACATGCACAATGGCGTGTTCGCGACGCTGGAGCAGGTGATCAACTTCTACGACGCCGGCGGGGGTGAGGCGGCCAGCAAGTCCCCGCTGCTGCGCCCGCTGGGACTGAGCGAGCAGGACAAGCGCGATCTGGTGGCGATGCTGGAAGCGCTCAGCAGCGATCCTGTCGTCATTGAGAAACCGGCGCTACCCGATTACCAAACTCGCGTGTTCGGACAGAACTAAAGAAACCCGGATGAGCACCGCCATGGAACATATAAGACACATGAAGATTGGAATCGGCCTGTGGGTCGTGATCATGGGGTTCGGCGTAAGCGCCAGCGCCGTCGAGGAGGCGACAATTCCCCTGGGATATCAGCACATCGGCAACAGCGACTGTTTCGGCTGCCACCGATACGATTCGAGGCTGGTCGGTCCGGCGTTCAAAGACGTGGCCGAGCGCTACCGTGAGGATCCCGCGGCGCCGCAGAAGCTGGTCAAGAAGATCCGCGAAGGCGGGGCAGGCAATTGGGGACCGATCCCGATGGCGCCGCATCCGACGCTGACCGACGAGCAGCTTCGCCAGATCGTGCAGTGGATTCTCTCGGGTCAGCAGCCGCCGACCGAGGCGGTGCCCGCACAGGGTCCAGCGATCGCGCTGCCAACGGCGCCGGCCGAGGCGGTCGAGTACAAGCACCTGATTCGCGTCGAGGGTCTGGCGCCGATCACGCATCTGCCACCACCGCCTGTGCCGGCGGACAACCCGATGACCGAGCCGAAGGTCGCGCTCGGCCGGCTGCTGTTTTTCGACGGCCGGCTCAGCGGCGACGGACGCAGCAGTTGCTTCGTATGTCACAATCCGCAGTTGGGCTGGGGCGACGGCGGCGGGATATCGCGCGGCTATCCCGGATCGCTGCACTGGCGCAACTCCCAGACGCTGCTGAACTCGGCGCATTACAACAAGCTGTTCTGGGACAGCAGTTCGATGAGCCTGGAGACCCAGGCCAAATCTGCGGCGACCGGCGGCGTCGGCGGCAACGGCGACGAGTCCATGCTCGAGATGCGCCTGCGGTTCATCCCCGAATACGTCGAGGCCTTCCGCGCCGTCTTCGGGACCGATCAGCCGCGCATGAAGCAGACATGGATGGCGATTGCCGCCTTCGAGCGCACGCTGGTGTCGGACCCGAAGCAGGTGCCGTACGACCGCTATATCGCCGGCGATCAGGCGGCGCTGAGCGACTCGGCGCAGCGCGGCATGAAGCTGTTTCACGGCAAGGCCGGTTGCGTTGCGTGCCACAACGGCCCGCTGGCCTCGGACCAGAAGCTCTACGTCCTGGGCGTGCCGGAGAATCCGCAGGTGCAAAGCGACCCGCTGGCGCAGATCACCCACCGCTACGAACAGTACATCAAGGGCATGGCCCACGACGTGTACGCTGCCGCCGACCGTGACCACGGCTTGTACTACGTGACCAAACACCCGCGCGACAAGGGCAAGTTCCGTACGCCGTCGCTGCGCGAGCTACGCTACACCGGGCCGTATATGCACAACGGTATGTTCACGACGCTGGAGCAGGTGATTGATTTCTACGATGCCGGCGGCGGCGAGGCGGCGAACAAGTCGCCGTTGCTGCGCCCGCTGGGGCTCAGCGCGCAGGACAAGCAAGACCTGATCGTTTTTCTGGAAGCGCTGAGTATGGAGCAGCCGCTGACGATGCCGATTCCCCCCACCCCGCCGTATCAGCCCCTGGAACAGGAGTCGACCCGATGAACGAGCAACGCCATACATCCGCAGCCCAGGGTGCGGGCTTTTGTCCGCGGGCGATCAGTCGGCGGCAGATGCTGCTGGGCGGCGGCAGTGCCGTGGCGGTGGTGGTCCTGGGGGCGCTGCCCGGCGGGACGCTGGCCGGTCTCGGCGACCAGATCGTCAAGCTGGCCAGCTATCCGCGTCGGAAGATCGGCACGATCTCGGGGCTGGGCGTCGGCCAGCCGGTGGCGCTGGCCTATCCCTACGACGACACGCGCTGCATGTTGGTCAAGCTCGGCGTCGCCGCCGGCGGTGGGGTCGGGCCTGAGAACGACATCGTCTGCTTCACCACCATCTGCACGCACATGGGTGGCCCACTCGAAGGCACATACAAGCCCGAGCACCAGGTTCTGGGCGCCTGCCCGATGCACCTGACCACCTTCGACCTGACGCGCCACGGCATGGTTGTCTCCGGCCACGCCACCGAGTCGCTGCCGCAGATCGTGCTCGAAACCGATGGCGACGACCTTTACGCCGTCGGTGTCATGGGCCTGATTTACGGCCACAGCGCGAACCTCGATCTGTCCGCCCACGCAAGGGAAAGCTAAGCCATGGCCAACCACGATCTTCAGATTGAAAGTCCCAAGGACACCTCGGGCGTCTTCGCCAAGGATCACGTGCCGCTTCCGCCGGCCGACGCCGACGTGTTGACGACCGCCTGCTCCTACTGCGCCGTTGCCTGCGGATACAAGGCCTATCGCTGGCCCGTCGGCAAAGTCGGCGGCGAGCGCGCCGACCAGAACGCCCTGCACACAGACTTCCCTACCGGAGCGGTCATGCGGCCCTGGGTCAGCCCCGCCCAGCACAACATCGTCCGCCACCAGGGCAAGCCGCACCATGTGGTGATCCTGCCCGACCACGACGCCCGCTCGGTCAACGTCGGCGGCAATCATTCGATCCGCGGCGGCACGCTCGCTCAGAAATGCTTCAACCCCCAGACCCCCACGCGCGACCGCCTGATGTACCCGCAGATCCGCGTGCGCGGCACGCTCATGCCCGTGTCCTGGGACCTGGCCCTGAACGTGATGGCCGACGTGTCCCGATTCGTCATCGACAAGTACGGCGAGCACGCCTGGGGCATGAAGACCTACTCCTATGAGTTCTTCGAAAACACCTACGCGATCACCAAGCTGGCCAACCAGTCCATCGGCACCCCCGCCTTCGCGCCCCACGACAAGCCCAGCGACAGCAACGACGCGGTCGGCCTCGACGACGCGGGCATCAACTCCTTCTCAGCCAGCTATGAAGACTGGGGCCTGTGCGACGTGGCGTTCATGTCCGGCGTCGACCCCTACGAGACCAAGACCGTCCTGTTCACCACCTGGCTCATGGGCGGGGCGAACCCGAACAAGAAAATGATCTTCGTCACGCCCCACCGCACCATGGGCGTGGAGTACGGCCTGCGCAAGGGCGGACTCTGGCTGCCGATCATCCCCGGCACCGACACCGTCCTGCACCTGGCGCTGGCGCGGATCATCATCGACAATGGCTGGCAGGATCAGGGCTTCATCGACCAGTGGATCGCCAAGGCCTGGGAGGTCGAGGCCGGCTACGGCCGCGGCACGCGCAACACCGGCTGGCAGTGGCGCACCACCTGGGGCACGTGGCAGAGCGACTGGGACGACTACCGCAAGTTCATCCGCTCGCACAAGTACGCCGAGCTGGACACCGCGGCGCGCATCACGGGGCTGGACATGCGGGACATCCAGCGCTGCGCCGAGCTGATCGCCAAGCCGCGCCCCGACGGGACGCGGCCCAAGACCTCGTTCATGCTCGAAAAGGGCAACTACTGGTCCAACAACTATATGAACAGCGCCTCGCTGGCCTCGCTGGCGCTGGTCTGCGGGGCGGGCAATCGGCCCGGGCAGGTCATCAGCCGCGGCGGCGGACACCAGCGCGGCATGATGAAGGCCGACGGCGCCTCCGGGTTCCTGAGCCCCGAGAAGTACCCCGGCCGGCGTAAGAAATCGCTGAACTTCGACCGCTGGGTCATCGACGGCCAGGTCAAGTTCTGCTGGGTCATCGGCACAACGTGGATCCCCGCCATGCTCGCTTCGCAGCAGCTCGGCGACGTGCTGCGCGCCTTCACGCGCGACAACCCGCACCAGGTCAGCCGCCTTGATCGCCAGGCGATCGTCGAGACATTCAAGAAGCGCATCCTCACCGGCGGCATGGTGATGGTCGACTCGGACATCTATCCCGTGGAGCCGCTGAACACGCAGCTTGCCGACATCGTTCTACCGGCGGCGCCGTGGGGCGAGGACGACTACACGCGCTGCAATGCCGAGCGGCGCCTCCGCCTCTACAGCAAGATCTACGACGCGCCCGGCGACGCCAAACCCGACTGGTGGGCCGTCAAGGAATTCGCCCGCCGCATGGGCTTCGACGCCGACGGCAGCTACCAGTGGAACACCAGCAACGATGTGTTTGAGGAGGCCGCCCGATTCGGACGCGGAGGCGTGTTGAACTACCACCCGCTCGTCGTCGAGGCGCAGCAGCGCGGCGTTCGCGCTCACGAACTGCTGCGTGCCTACGGCACCGAGGGCCTCCAGACGCCCATCCGCGTCCGCGACGGCAAGCTCGTCGGCACGCCCCGATTGCACGACCCAAACAATCAGCACGGCGAGATCGAAGGCGCCACCGTCCAGCGGAAGTGGCTCACCGCCTTCAACACCCACAGCGGCAAGGCCGTGCTGCTGAAGTCGCCCTGGGACTTTAGCGGCTGGATCGACTTCTACGAGGCGGTTAAGCCCCGCCGCGACAAGGGCGAGGTCTGGATCACCACCGGCCGCGTCAACGAGACCTGGCAGTCCGCCTTCGACGACCTGCGGAAGCCTTACCTGATGCAGCGCTGGCCCTATCCATTCATCTTCATCCACCCCGACGACGCCGCGCCCAAGGGCATCGAAAGCGGCGACTTCGTCTCGGCCTACAACGACACGGTCTACATCCAGACCTCTCAGCCCCAGGGTGTGCTCGACGACGACCTGACGTTCACCACGCTCATGCGCCGCGGCCACATCCAGGTCACCGAGGGCCAGTTCACCGCCGTCGCCATCGTCAGCGACGAGATGCGACAGGGTGTGGCCATGGCCAACTTCAACTTCCCCGGCGCCCCGGCCAACTCCGTCGCCCATGCCGTGCCCGATCCGATGACCAACAACTACCGCTACAAACTCGGGCGCGGCGTGCTGCAGAAGGTCGGCCCCTCGCCGTTCAAACATTCATTCACCAGCATGTCCCTCAAGCCCCGACCCATCATCTGACGGATACACACGACCATTCGCCCATGTCATACCAGTTTGATGTCGCGCCTTACGCTTGCCCTCACGCTGTTCGCGGGGCTGCTTGCGTGCCTCCCGGCCCATGCCGATTGGCCCCTGACTCCGGACAAGTCCCTCACCGTCTACGGCGACCTGCGCCTGCGCTGGGAGCAGGACTGGGACTCGACCGACCCCGCGGGCGCCGACCGCCGGGACCGCGACCGGTTCCGCATCCGCGCCCGCGCCGGGCTCAAGTGGCAGCCCGCCAACGCTCTGCTTCTGAACGTCCGCGTTCGCACCGGCGACAACAATTCCCAGCAGTCGCCGCACATCACCCTCTGGCAGGATCGCGGCGATGAGGGCGACCAAGGCGATTTCAACATCGACCGACTCTACGCCAAATTCAAACCGACCGAACATTCCTCCGTGACGGTCGGGCGCGACGGACTGGCCATCTGGATCCCCAATGAGCTGCTTTGGGACGACGATGTGTACGTCGATGGCGTCGCCTGGGCCTACAAACGCCAGGTCGATGAGGCGACCTACGCCTTCAACGCCACATGGGCTTTCCTGCCCGACGGACCCGACAGCATCAGCCACGCCAATCGCGCCCAGATTCTCGCCGGCCAATTCGTCTACGGCCGAACCATCCAGCCCGGCCGCCTCACCGTCGCCGAGGCACTGCTGTACATCGCCGACGACAACGATGCGCTGAACACCACCACAGACAACCTCGACTTCGCCATCAACTACACCAACGTGCAGTTTACCTTCGACCTCGCCGACGGCTTGCCGCTGAGCCTCGGCGCCGACCTCATGGTCAACTTCCACGACGGCCCCGACGGCGATCACCCCAACGAAAACTTCGGGTATGTGCTCTCGGCCCAGCTCGGCGGGCTTAAATCACGCGGCGACTGGTTGCTCGGCTACTACTGGGCGGAAATCGAGAAATGGGCCGTCCCCCGCTTCATGGCCCAAGACGACTGGTCTCGATTCGGGTCGGCCACGCAGACGCGTTCCAGCGACTTCCGGGGCCACGAACTTCGTGCTGGCTACATGATCACCGACAACATCAACATCCTCGCAAGGGTATATTTCGTCGAAACGATCACCAGCGATGTCGAAGACGGCAAACGCTTCCGCGTCGACCTGAACATCAAGTTCTAAAGATGATTTCGCAACCCACCGCCGGACACGCCCCATCGTGCAACTGAACGATCGACAGGGCCGCTCAATTCGTTATCTGCGTCTGTCGCTGACTCAGGCCTGCCAGATGCGATGCGCGTACTGTCGACCAAGTTGGCTCGGCCATTGCGGACAACGCGGCGAACTGACCGTCGATGAAATCGAGCGGCTCGTTCGTCACGTGGTGACGCATCACGGCATCAGAAAAGTGCGGTTGACAGGCGGTGATCCGACGACGCGCAGTGACCTGGTGCAGATCATTGAGCGGATCGCGTCCATCGACGGCGTCGACGACCTGGCGATGACAACCAACGGACTTTCGTTGGCGGCGCGCGCCCATGCGTATGCGGCCGCGGGGCTCGGGCGCGTCAACATTAGTCTCGATGCAATGCAGCGCGACACGTTCTGTCAGATCACCGGCGTCGATGGGCTGCAGCGCGTACTTGACGGGTTGGACGCGGCGCAAGCGGCAGGGCTGGGACCGATCAAGCTGAACACCGTTGTGATGAAACACTCCAACGAAGACCAACTCGAGCTGCTGATGAGATTCGCGGTGGGGCGCGGCATGGAGATCCGCTTCATCGAGCTGATGCCGATGGGCCCACTGGCCGATCAGTGGACCGATCGCTACATCGCGGAGTCGGAGATGAAGTGTGTTCTGTCGCCGCACATTCAGCACTGGGAGCCACTGGAGCAGGGCTCGGATTCGGCGCGGCGCTTCGGAGTCACGCTGGACAACGGCGTCATCGGCGTGGTTGGTTTCATCACGCCGATGAGTTGCAACTTCTGCGCCGCCTGCAGTCGAATCCGCATCACCGCCGACGGATCAATCTACCCGTGCCTGATGGACCGGCCGGCCGGGTCGCTGATGTCAGCGATGCGTCCGCGGTTCGACAGCGATCGGCTGAATCGGCTGCTGATCGAATCGCTGGCTCAAAAGCGCTCCGAGCATCCGAGCACGGGCTATGTCACGATGACTACGATCGGAGGTTGACATGTCGCAGACTGAAGACGGCGGGAAGCTGCCCAAGACATTCAAGCAGTTCGTACTGCGATTTCCAGAACTGGGCGCGGCCCATGAACGGATCGGCAAGACGGTCGACGACCTGGGCCCACTGGACACCAAGACGCGATTTCTGATCAAGATCGGCATCTGCGTCGGCGGCGGGTTGGAGTCGGCGATGCGGTCGCACGTGCGCCGCGCTACGCAGGCGGGTGCGACACCCGAAGAGATCGAGCAGGCGATTATGCTCGGTATGAACACGGTGGGTTTCCCGCGTACGGTCGCGGCGTGGAGCTGGGCCCTGCAGCAGTTCGAGCGCGACCGCAACCACGTGGCGGAAGGAGATTAAGCTATGTGGAAGATCGTCAGATTTTTCGGTACGTAGGCGGCACACATGTCGCCGGGATACTTGTCCCTGACCGCCACCGCTCGCAGGCTCCCTGCTATTGTGTGATCACCGCATTGCACTGACCTCTATTCAATCACTCCCATGCCATGACAATCGCATGCAAGTACAGACGACCATTGGCCCCGAAGATGATGCGATCCTGAAGTTGCTATCCGAAGCACCGTCGTGTTGGACGCCCCTGGAGGTGAATACACTGACGGCTGTGGAAGAGAGGACGTTGCAACGGCTGACGGGTGCGGCGTTGGTCGAACGGCGATTTACGGTTCGCCTGTCGTTGATCGGCCATCCGATTCGGCTGGATGTGACTGCCACGGCCACTGGGGAGTACGGCCTGGTCGAGGCGATGGAGCCGGTGTTGCGGCAAGCATGCGAACTGTGGGCGGATTTCTACAAAGAGAACTCCACGACGGGGCCCGGGGATAAGCCACGTTTCTTCTGCGAGCAGACCCAACCGCACCAGTGGCGACTGACATCTGAAGGCGTACAGGCTCAGCAAGACCTTACTGAGGGGCACGCCAAGCGAGTGCTCGATTTCGTGCAGAAGCGCACGGTGGTGTTCTATGGGTTGATGGTGCGCGGCTATGGCCGAGCCGAACGGATCGAACTGAGCCAGCAGCCGCAACCGCCCGCTCAGGTCGAAGTGATCAACATGAGTGAGGTGAGCGGCCCGCTGGCCCAGATGGCCGCGATGATGGAGCAGTTGTTCACTAAACTGGACGCGGCGAAGCAGTCTTCCGCCGATACCGCTGACACCCCGAGCGCCGAGCGCGGCACGCGCGGCCCTCAGCGCATGCATCCCCATCACGCCTGGCGATATCTGAGCACGGTGCAGGCCTGGGCGGAGGTCCAGCGGCAGAATAAGGGCAAGCCGCAGCGCCAGCGCGAGTCGAAAAGGTTGTTCGCCCGTAAGCAGGGCATCTCGGTCCACGAGCTCAATGCCATGCTCGCGTGGTATCGCAAATACCACAAACTGGGCCAGTTCCCCGCCGACCCTCAGACCCTCACGCGCGACCAACTCGACAAACTGTTCGCGTAGTTCGTAACGGTTCACCCTCCCTTCGACAAAATATTTTCGCAGGCGTGACGACACTGCCCGGCGGCGATTTCTCCACATAGAAGCACCTTGATGCCAGGCGTGCTGTCCTTGCGCGTTCATCTCGGACTTCTGCTGCTATTTCGAGCGGGACGAAAAAACCGTTCGCGGCAAATATAGCTAAGGGAGGGACAGCATGTTTTTCCACGCTGTCTGATCGACGTGCTCACGAGGTTGACACTGTCCACAGGGAGCTCTGCGCATGGAAGCGATTACCACCACCGACCCGCCTGATGATCATGCCACCACTATGCTCCGTGAGCGTGGCTCGCGCGACACCTGCGCAGAATCCGCGTTGCTGACGGTGCGCGACATGGCACGGTTTCTGAACTGCTCAACGAAAACGATCTATCGCCTACACGAGTCCGGCCACATGCCGCCCCCGGTGCGGCTGGGAGCGCTGGTCCGCTGGCCCACAACGGTGATTGAACATTGGGTCGACGCCGGTTGTCCCAAAACCAAACGGAGTGCCTGATGCCTGCAGCGACCGCCGAGAAGCCGCATACGTCGGCAAACCACTCGATCAACCATGGCGCGACCTTGGACGCCGCGATCGGCTACACACGGCGCGATTGGCGCGTGGTGCCGATTCCATACCGTTCGAAGAAGATCACGGCCAGGGGCTGGCAACAATGGCGACTGGACGAGGCCGACCTGCCCGAGCACTTCAGCGGTCGATGCAACGTCGGCGTGCTGATGGGCGAGCCGTCGGGCTGGTTGATCGACATCGACCTGGATCATCGGCGCGCGGTGGAACTGGCCGATGACTATCTGCCGCCGACCGGCGCCGTGTTCGGCCGCGCGAACAAGCCGCGTTCGCATCGGCTGTACGTCGTCACGTCACCGGTCGCCACGAAAAAGCACCGCAGCAAGTCTGCAGGCATGATCGTCGAGCTGCGCTCCACGGGGTTGCAAACCGTATTTCCGCCCAGCGTGCATGAATCGGGTGAGTCCATCGAGTGGGACCGCAGCGAAGGGCCAATCGCCGAGCCCGCCGTGGTCGATCCCGATGAGTTGCTCGACGCCGTACAGCGCTTGGCTGATATGGTAAAGATCGAACTCGGTGAAAAACCCGCTCCCCCCCGCCCCCGGAACCCCCGGAAGAGAGTGGCGGCGGTGGATTCAGTCGGTCGCGTCGATACGCCGGTTGAGCCATTGCGGCCGCCAGACGAACATCGTTTCGACGCCGCACTCGGCGCGATGCTGACGATGGGGATCATCGACCACCACGACGGCTCAGCCCGCCTCTTCGCCGCCGCGTGCAGATGCGTTGAACACGATCTATCCGACAACGATGCTCTCCACTGCATCCGGGTCTACTCGCAACAGCGCCCGTTCCCACGGCCCTGGTCGGACACGGACATCCTCAAACGCTTGCGTGACGCGGAACATCGCGTGCAACGCGGCGCCGCCTTCGAGTGCGACGAGGATGGACTGATTCGCCTGGGCCAGCGCGACCCGATCACGGGCAAGCTGGTACTTTCACCTCGCCGCACTTTGCCCACGGCTCGGGCCTATCTCCGCGAATTCCATGACCATCCCGACGCCGCCACGCTGCGCACCTACGCGGGCCTCGTCATGGCGTGGCAAGGCAATCGCTATGTCGCCATCGAGGACGCCGCGCTCAAGCATCGACTTCAGCCCTGGCTTCATGATGCCCTGCGCTACATCTACAACAAATCGACGCGGCAGATGGAATTGGTGCCCTTCGAATCGAATCCGACCACGACCCACCAGGCACTCGAATCGATTCGTCATTACACGCACCTCGACTCAACGCTTACGCCGCCGGTGTGGTTGATCGGGCACGACGAACAACCTGATCCGCGTGAATTGCTGCCGTGCCGAACCATGAGTCTGCACATTCCGAGCCGACGCATCGTGCCCGCCACGCCGGCGCTGTTCACCACCAACGCGCTGGACTTCGACTACGACGCTCACGCCCCAGCGCCTGCGCGCTGGCTGAGCTTTCTCGATCAACTGTGGCCGGATGATTCGCAGAGCATCGACCTGCTGCAGGAGTGGTTTGGGTATTGCCTGACGCTGGACACGCGCCAGCAGAAGATGCTGTTGATCGTCGGCCCGCGCCGCTCGGGCAAGGGCACGATCGGTCGTGTGCTCAGCCAACTGGTGGGACCGGCCAACGTCTGCGGACCCACCACCACCTCGCTGGCCGGCACGTTCGGCCTTCAGCCACTGATCGGTAAGTCCTTGGCCATCGTCTCCGACGCCCGATTCCACGGCGAAAGCATCCTCATCGTCCTCGAGCGTCTGCTGTGCATCAGCGGTGAAGATTCACTGACCATCGATCGCAAGCACATGCCCTCGGTGACGATGACATTGCCCACACGCTTTGTCTTCTTCACCAACGAGCTGCCGCGCCTGACCGACGCCTCGGCGGCTCTGGCCGGACGCTTCCTGACTTTGCGTCTGACGCGCAGTTTCTACGGCCGCGAGGACATGCAATTGGCGGACAAACTGCTGACTGAACTGCCCGGCATTCTGCTGTGGGCGATGCAGGGATGGTTGCGTCTGCGCGATCGTGGGCACTTTGTGCAGCCGGAAAGTGTGCGCGAGGCGGTTCGAGAACTCGAAGACCTCGCCTCGCCGGTGGGTGTGTTCGTGCGGGAATACTGCATCGTGGCGCCGGGACAGTGCGTGGAAGCCGGGCGGTTGTACGAGGCGTGGAAGCAATTCTGCATCGAGCTCGGCCGCGACCATCCGGGCACCGCGCAGACTTTCGGTCGTGATCTGCGCGCCGCCGTGCCGGGCATCACGACGCGGCAGGCCCGCGAATATGGCAACCGCATCCGTCTCATCGAAGGCATCGCCTTGGCTTCGGAGCCGACGATTCCGGGGGCGGGGGTGTCACGCAGTGGCACGCGACCGTCACGCGATGTGTCACGCGATGGCAACCTTGTAGGTGTTTGATTCACAGCAGCTTCCGGAGGTGTCACGCAGTGGCACGCGATGATCGGCACTTTTAACGCGCGGGAGTACAGAAAAGCATAAATGAAATGCACTATCAAAAAACATAGAGAGAAATAAGGAGAACGCAGGTAGCGCACAATGGGATGGCACGCGTGCCACTGCGTGACACCCTCCCCGGAAGCCCCGGAAATCCCAGAAACCCCGAAAACAGTCCATTCCTCTTTCTGAAAGGATGATGCCGTATGAAGCGGATGATTTGCGTCGATTGCCGACACTTCGAGCCGTATGGGCGCATCGATCCCGATGCGCCCCTCGATCCCTACGCCGAGGGCGAATGCCGTCGCCAGTGTCCGGCCCTGGGCCCGATGATCACCGATCGACACGGTGACGAGTTCCGCCACTTCGGTGAATGGCCCAAGGTGCTGGCCTGCGACTGGTGTGGTGAATACACGCCGTGTGAACCAGACCGACTCGCGCCGCCACAACCGGGCGATCGCGCTGACAACGACTCGGTGTCGTCGCACATCGACAGCGGTGAGTTCGGCACATGAATCAACCGCGCCATTGCAACCGCTGTATCGGCAGATGCGGTGCGTGCGACTGCCACCGGGACTTGAAAGGACACCGATGGACAGCGGTGGACAACGATGGACTACGTGGGTCTGCGTTGGCACAAGGCATGGTTCCTTCCGGGCCATGAACTGCCAAGATGGCGGCGGGAACCATCGCGACCCACATGAGAGTTTCTTTATTAACAGGGAAAAACACCATGATTGTTAATAACCGGCAGCGCGTTGTTCTGATCGGCGTGTTCGATGACGAGCAGCGCATCGCCAACCTGGATGTCGGCCAGTTCGACGACCTGCCCCGCCAGCAGCGCGGGCGCTGCCGACTGAGACTTGCGGCGGCGCGAGCCGGGCTGGTGCCCATCGACCTGCTCGGCTGGCTGGGGCGCGAACCGACCAACAGCGAGCGCGTTCTGTTCCACCGCGAATATATCCGCCTCGAGGACATGGGTCTGATCGAACGCTGCAATCTCCACGGCAGCCGGGGTAGGCGGCGCACCACACACCTGCGCCTCACGCCAGCGGGGCGCCGGGTCGCGGAAGATTGGATGGCCGACGCGGAACCCGCCGATGAGTCCGATCCGCCATTGGACTTGGACGCCCTCGTGTTCCTGCCGATCGAGTGGCCGTCGGATACCGCGTCGGGCGCCGAAGACAACGATGTCTCGTGAGTACCGCCCCGTGGCCCGACGTTGGCCCCTGTCACCCCCGCCCCCGGATGTGGACGCCCCACGCCTCACGTTTTACGCCGTCAGCGACACAGCCCAACGTGGCCAAACCGTCGAAAACCCTCCGCCTGCCCCGCATCCCTTTTGCGAAAGGATTCGCACCCATGATCCCGATTTGTGAACGTCCCGATTTCTCACGCAAGTCTCACATTCCATCCGGTCCCGCTGTGATGCTCACCGCCGCTGACGTGGCGGCCATGCTCGCCTGTTCAACAAAAACTGTCTATCGAATGGTCGATCGCGGCGCGATCCCGCGACCGCTTCGCCTCGGCGGCATGTTGCGCTGGCACCGGCCCCAGATTGAATGGTGGCTTACCGAAGGTTGTCCATCCCGGTCGCGGGGCTGAATCCGTCGAAAAAGCCCTTGATTTATGTTCGAAAATGCCCCTGACTGTGTGGGACCGGATGGCCCAGACAGGCCCCGGAAGAGGAACCATCCATGGCCACGATCTACAAAAAGAAGTACCCGATCCCGATGCCGCCGGGCGCCGAGGTGGCGGTTCGCAATGGCCGCCGTTTCGCCCGGTGGACGAACGCGAAGAACCAGGTCCGCACCGCCGAGGTGCTCGACGATGGGCGCATCGAGTTCGTGTCCGATTGCTGGTACATGCGCTACCGCGACGCCGAGGGCATCATGCGTCGCGGCTCGACGGGCTGCCGGGACAAACAGGCCGCGCAGAAGAAACTCGCCGATGTGCTGGCCGATGTGGAAAAAGTTCAGACCGGCATCATCACGTCGCAGGAAAAGCAGATCGCCACGCACGCCGAGCGTTCACTGAGCAAACACGTCGACGACTACCTCCAGCATCTGTCCCGCAAACGTATCCGTGGTCGCAAGGTCTCGGCGATGTACCGCGCCAACCTCCGGGGCCGGCTCGAACGGCTCGTCGCCGACTGTCGGTGGAATCGTCTGCGCGACATCACACGTGAACGCACGGAACGCTGGCTCGACGAGGCTGAGGCGAACAACCTGGCGGCGTCCACACGCAACGAATACCTGATCTCCCTGTCGGCGTTGTGCAACTGGGCGTTCAAGACCGAACGCCTGGCCCGTAACCCCGTCGCCGGCATCGGCAAGGCGGATCGATCGTCGGATCGCCGACACGTACGTCGGGCGCTGACCGCGGACGAGGTCGCCCGGCTGCTGGATGCGGCGCGTCGCCGACCGATCGCCGAGGTCGGACGCAAACCCGTCCCTTTGTCTGACGAGGCAAAATGTGGCCGCAGTTCATGGACGAGGGAACCATTGACGGCAGCCAACTTCGATCGGTGCTACGCCGAGGGGCTTGGTCGCCTCGCCGATCAGTGGCGTCGCCGCACCAAGCTCGAAGCGTTGGGTCGCGAGCGAGCATTGTTCTACCTGATGGCCGTGTCCACCGGCCTGCGCCGCGGCGAACTGGCCAGTCTGACCGTCGGCCAGTTGCAGTTGAACGCCGTGCCCGCGCCGTATCTCGACCTCGATGCCGCGGACGCCAAGAGCGGACATGGCGCGAACATTCCGCTGCGGGCTGATGTGGTCGATGCAGTGCGGTGGTATCTGGCCGACCGCCCCGGCGCACGCTACGACGAAAAACTCTTCATCAACCCGCCCGCCATCCGCATCTTCGACGCCGACTGCCAGGCCGCGGGCATTCCGAAGACCGACGATCGCGGTCGAGTCGTCGACATCCACGCCCTGCGTCACACCTTCGGCACCCACCTCTCCGCCTCCGGGGTCCACCCGCGCACCGCCATGGCCGCCATGCGCCACAGCCGCTTGGAACTGACCATGGTCCACTATACCGATCCGACCCTCCTCGATGTCGCCGGGGCGGTCAACGCCCTGCCCGCATTCGGGGCGGCAGCCAGTCGGCAGGTCAGCCACGGCGAATCCGCCCGATCATTTCGCACCAAACCTCTTGTGGCTCCCAAGCATTCGCAATCGGTCAGTCCACCACAATAACCTAAATATTGCACAGTAACATTGTCGATGTTATAGTGCAGAAAAAGAGTTATTGTCATGGCAGACCCACTGAATCAACTGGCACGATATCTGGACGAGACCCTCGGGCTCGTCATCGCACCCGCCCCGTGGACTGTCGGCGGTCGCCTGCCCCCGTTTCTACAGGATCGGTACGATTTCTACGAGGCGCAACTTCTTGACGCGCCGTGTCTTCTCATGATCGACCGGCACGACCGCGAGGAGCCTCCGGCGACGGTGCGAAAACACGTCGATCAGGTCCACAGCCGTTGGGGGGCAGCCGTGATCTACGTGCGGCCACGTATCACCGCCTACAACCGTAAGCGGCTGATCGAGCAGAAGGTGCCATTCATTGTGCCCGGCAACCAGATGTACCTGCCCACGCTGGGGATCGACCTTCGCGAATACTACCGTAAGCTTCAAGCCGATCGGCCCCGACTCCGGCCTTCAACCCAAGCGGTCCTGATTCATATGCTGCTGAACGACAATAAGGACTTTGGTCCTACAGAGTTGGCGCCCCGACTCGGATATTCGGCCATGACAGTCAGCCGTGCCCTGGACGAATTGGAAGCGGCTGAATTGGCCGAATCTTATCCAGAGGGGCGTGAACGGCGGTTGCACTTTACTGATCCCAAACCCACTGTATGGCAGAACGCGCAGCCGCATCTGCGCGATCCTGTCCAAAGCCGTCAGTGGGTAAGGCCCAAGCAACAGCGGGAACTGCCCGGTCCCCGTGCCGGCCTGACGGCACTAGCCCACTACTCGATACTTGCGGAACCCAAGAACATGGTGATTGCTCTGAGCCGCGATGACTGGCGGTCGCTCCAGCAGCGCGATGCGCTGGCTGAAGCCGGCGCCGACGAGCCCGGTGCGCTACATGTGGAGGTCTGGATCTACCCGCCGACGCTTTTCGCAGCGAACGGTCTGGTGGATCGGCTATCTCTTTACCTGTCACTACGACAAACCGACGATGAACGTGTCGAGGCTGCACTCGAAGCAATGGTGGGGGATATGCCATGGTGAAGGGCCTCGATCTGTTCCGCGACCACTTCCGCGATTTCGCCGATCGATATGTGCTGATCGGCGGCACGGCGTGCGACCTGATCATGGGTGATGTCGGCCTTCAGTTCCGCGCCACCAAAGATCTGGACATCGTCCTTTGCATCGAGGCGCTCGACACGGCATTTGCCGAGGCATTCTGGGCGTTTGTCCGGGCAGGGAAATACCAGCTTCAGGAAACCGCCACGGGCGAGAAACGGTTCTACCGATTCCAGAAGCCAGCCAATCACGAATATCCCGCCATGCTCGAGTTGTTCTCGCGTGTGCCCGAAGCGCTGTCGATCGCCGACGACAGTCATCTGACGCCAATTCCGATAGACGACGAGGTGTCCAGTTTGTCAGCCATTCTGCTGGACAAGGCTTACTACGGCTGGATTCATGCAGGCAAGCGAGAGGTGGAGGGAGTGCCGATCGTTGGCCCCGAATATCTCGTGCCGCTGAAGGCCAAGGCATGGCTCGATCTGAGCGCCCGCGCCGCGACAGGGGACAACATCGACAGCAAAGCCATCAAGAAACACAAGAATGATGTCTTCCGCCTGTTCCAAGTCATTGATCCTGATGCGAGGCCCAACCCGCCGTCGCCAATCGCCGAAGATATGCGAACCTTCCTTGATCGAATAGCGGCTGAAGCAGTGAACCTCAAGGCCCTGGGGCTGAAGTCCCGTTCGCTCGAACAAGTCATCGATGGATTACGCGCGATCTACGCCATGGAATGAACCAGTCGATATCGATGGGACGCGACATGGAACGACCGCAAGTCAAACTCGAAAACATTATCGAAGGCATCGAGATGAGCCATGACGAGTGTCAGGCTTATCTTGATCTGCGCACCGGCCGTGTCGAATACATCGACGACGATACGCAGTGGGCCTTGAATCATGACGAAGACTTGGCGGACCTGCCCGACTGGCAGCGCCCCATTGTCGAGATGGCCCGACTCATCGAGGCTGATGAAGACGGCGAGCGCTTTCTGCCTCTGCCGAATCAATTTGACGTGCATGAATGGCAGATGATGGCCGACTTCGCACAAACCCTCGACGACGAGGCGATCCGGCATCAACTGTCCAACGCCTGTCGCGGCGGCGGGGCGTTTCGTCGATTCAAGGATGCGGCATGTCGGCTGGGCGTGGAAACAAATTGGTTTGCATATCGCGATGAACAATACCGCCGGTTCGCCGTCGACTGGTGCGAGGTCAACGCCATCCCGTGGGAATGACCTTACGCCAAACACATCAATCCAGCCGGTCCAGCATCTTCATGAAGTTGCGTTTGCGTTTGTGAGCGACGCGAACCTCGGCCAGATAGGCGGCGAACTGATCCTGCTGATCGAGTCGGATCATGAGTTGACCGATCGCGCGTATCAGGCGGGTTGCTTCGCGGTAGGCGTCGTTGCCCATCTGATTGACCAGGGGGTCGATCTGCTTTTGATAGATCGCCAGCGCATCGGCCGGATGGTCCTTCTCGCGATGTTTTGCCAGCGTCATCCACAGCGCATTTAAGCACCCGCCGACCTGCGCCTCCTGCCACGCGGACTCCGCGTCCTTCTCCCAGAGATAAATCTCCACGAGCAGCGAATGGTCCATCGGACGGTGATACGCCCACCGGTCTTGCGAGCGCGGACGGTGCTGGGCTTCGCCGATGCGCTGATGGACGAGTTCCAGCGCCTTTTGCCGCCGATTTGACCACTGCCTGGCCTGGTCGGCGTGCTTCTTGAGATGCATGTATGTGTGCAAGCTTGGCGAACGCTCAAACTGACCCCATATCAGCGCCATCGCTTCGTCGTGACGCCGCCGCCGGTGATATTCATCGGCGACGAAATCCTCCAGCCGCTCATCCGATCGCCCGATGGATTCTTTGAGCCCGCGCTCGGCCCACTTCAAAGCCGCATCCCGCTGACCGTCCTGTTGATACACCTTCGCAATCTGAAGGTATCGGTAGGCCGAAGACAGATCTTTGCTCATGACCGCCACGAGTTGCTCCACATCGCCCGATGCTCTTGCCAACGACTCCATGATGGAGGTCAGCCGATAACGGTTGTGGTCGTAACTGTGTCGATCCTGACCAGGCGCCAGCGGCGGCAACTTGTCCCACTCGGATTGGGACAGTCGGCGATATTCGGTCAGCCCCTTCTTGCCCAGCACATCGGCATACGTCTCGGCGGCGCCATAGAACGTGTCGTACGACGTTTGAATCTCCCAACGAAACAAGCGCCGGGCCAACTCCTTCGGATCGGGCTTGGCAGACAGACATGCAGCGTGATGAATCTCACACAACCGCTCCAGGACGCCGCCCATGTTGCCGCTGGAGTCGTCCATGCTATTCAGTGCATTCTCGCAGCGGGCGATTGCATGCTCGGTCAGTTCGATCACTTCCGAAGCGTGCCCCTCATCCAGCAGTTCCTGGATCGAATCGACGGCGGCGTCAATGCGGCGCACAAAGTCCCACGCCGCGCGATATTCCACAAACCCTCGACCCCCGATGTGCGTGGCGTCGGTGATCGCCTTGCGATAAGCGGAAATGTTCAGCCCGCTTTTCCCACCGCGGGCTGCGCGGAGAAACAGCTTCTGCCGCAATTCGTCGTCCCATGGAAGGCGTTCCATGATGATCTCGACGAGATGACTCTTGTCCTGCCGCGTCAAAAAGGCGCGAACATCATCCGGCGTGATGGATTTGTCCTGCGTCTTCGCCCTGCGGCGCGAGCGTTTCCGAGCCTTCGTCGAGCCGGTCGATTCCACATGTTCAGTCTCCCCGGCCAGAAACGCCAGCCCCGTCGCTACACAGTGTTTGCAGAACACGCCATCGTCACCCATCGGACAGGAACACTCGCCATCGATCTCGCCGTCTTCGATCCAGAGTTGAACTCGGTAATCATCCGTGCCGGCCACTCGGGCGTGTATCACGCCGTCATCGACCAGCAGAATCTCCACCCGTTCATCATCAAAATAGCCGACGCCGCGCTCCCATGAGCGGCCATCCGTGATCTGCCGCAGGTCTTTCTTCGTAAATTGTAACTCGGAACCGGCCATCGAGGGCGCAGTTTATTGACCCGACAAGCAGGCCGCAACGTGTGGACGGCCAGCTTCTGCATCGTCGGTGCCGGTGACCTTCTCGGTGCTCTCATTCACGCTCGGTGACCGTCTTGGTGCCGGAACTCAGTCCGGTGTAGGCCACGGCTGTCCGCCACAGGGCAAACATAACCACGACGAATCCGCTTGGCGTTTCGCCGCAACGTGCGTGTTGGGCGTTGGTTGGGGGAGTGTTGTCCACGCTTGGCCGCGGCTGTCCGCTGCTGGCCATCGGAAGGGAAAAAGCGGGTGATGGGATTTGAACCCACGACATTCACGTTGGCAACGTGACGCTCTACCACTGAGCTACACCCGCGTGGCTGAGGGGAGTATTTTACGCAGCCGGTCGCTCAAGGCAAGCGAGCGCGGCGGCTTGCCTCGGGGGGCCGGGCGGGTAAGGTAGATGATCGGCATGACGTTGTATCCGCTGAAGTTCGAACCGATTTATCTGCCCAAGGTCTGGGGCGGGCGGTCGTTGACGGCCCTGGGGCGGTCGCTGCCGGGGAGCGCGGCCGAGGGCATTGGTGAATCATGGGAAATCGCCGACCTGCCTGGGACGAGCACCAGCGGGGCCGGCGGCGGGGCCATGCGATCCCGCGTCGCCCACGGCCCCCTCGCCGGGCGATCGCTGCATGACCTCATCCAGCAATTCGGCCCCCGCCTGCTCGGGTCCGTCCGTCCGACCGACGACGGCGACTTCCCCCTGCTCGTCAAATATCTCGACGCCCGGCAGAATCTTTCCGTGCAGGTCCATCCCAGCGAGGCCTACGCGGCGTGTCACCCCGAGGCGCATCTGAAGTGCGAAGCGTGGTACATCCTCGACGCCAAGCCCGGCGCCGTCATCTACAAGGGCGTGCGCGACGGCGTCAGTGCCGACCAGTTCCGCCGCGCCATCGCCGACGGCTCCGTCGAGAAGCTGCTGATCCATGTGCCCGCGCGCATCGGCGATTGTCATTATCTGCCGACCGGAACGTGTCACGCCCTCGGCGCCGGCATCGTCGTCGCCGAAGTGCAGACGCCCAGCGACACGACCTTCCGCGTTTACGACTGGGGCCGCACCGGACGTGAACTGCACACCGAACCGGCGCTTCAGTGCATCACCTTCGGCCCGGCGCACACCGCGCGCTTCGAGCCCGATACGCTCATCCAGCGCGGCACGACGACGCTCGAAACCCTCGTCCGCTGCGAACATTTCCGCATCGAAAAAGCCCACATCCCCGCGCGCACCGATCACCCGCTCGTGATGAATCATCAGCCCGCAATCTGGATGATCCTCACCGGCTCCGGCCGCATCACGGGCGCCAGCGCCGCCGCCGAGTCCGTCCCCTTCGACCGCGGCCAGACGCTCCTCCTCCCCGCCGAAATGGACCACCCGCACGTCCACTTCACCGAGCCAACAACCTGGCTCATCGTGACCTTCCCCGAAGCGATGAGCGATGCAATCGCGTGAGGACGTCTTCTGCAAAGCCGCCGGGAAACGCCAGGCGCGCTTGACACACTACAACTCCACAAATTCGCTTCTTTCCAGTCCCTTGGGCACGATTCGAACTGCGCCTGTCAGTTGCCATCGCGCGAACGTTGGGCCGACGTTGATGATCAAAAGCAGCATAAAAGTCACCAGTAGCGGCAAGGTCCACGCGACAGGCCACTGCCGTATCGAGGCAATCGTCGCCAGCGCCAGTGTCGCTCCCCCGATCGCCATCGGCACCAGCACGGCGATGTCATATTTCGGTATGAGCCACCGACCGGTCAGAAGCCGTCCCATCAGACTGATCGGCGGGCGCAGCCGGCTGCAATATCCGAAGATTCGAATGAGCGGCGGGACACCGCTCAGAAACAGACAAAACAGCCATGGCTGCGGATCGAACCACGTCGGATTCCGCACCAGCGTCATCGCCGCATAGGTCCACAGCCCCACGAGCAGACTGATACACACGCCATCGAAATAGGAGATCACGGGCGATGGGTCGCGCAACGAGAGAAATTGAAGCGGCCAACCAAGGTAGTCGGCTCGCCGTGCAGAGATTTCAGTCACCTTGCGAAATTGACGGCCCAACTCGCGGAGTTCCTGCAAATCCCATGGGTAGTCCCACATCGTGCGGCGGATACCCATCCACGCGCCGACATGCACCAGCGCCATCGCCGCCAGCAACATGACGGACCGTTCCCAGAGCAGCGGGTAAAGCGTCAGCGACGCAAGCACCAGGTAACCCCAGACTTTGTGCCCTAGAATGAAGAATGAGATGGCCATCGTCGCCAAAAACGGAAATGTGAAAACGAGCATAATCCAAGCGGGCGGCAGTTCCGGATGGCACATCACAACGAGCGCTGTCAGTGCGGCGAGAAATATCGTGTCCGGCCATGCGAGCGTGACCGGCCCGGAAGGCAGCGGCGCGCCGAAGCGCCAAGGCGTGAGCGCAAGATATGCGTTGTAACTCGATTGAAATAGCGGATGCGGATTGACAGCACGATAAAGACCATAGATCGCGCAACACGCCAGAAGAAAGCATATTTGAGCTTTCCTGACGGCATCGAGCGAATCAAGGTCCATCGTGTCCGGCCTCGGAATGTCAACCGCGTGCTGAACGATCAGAGCAAAAACGCGCAGCCCCCAGGGAATGAGTATGTAGATGATCGCCGCCAGCACAATCCAGTTCGTGGGCGGAAGGACCAAGCGAAATGATGACAAGAGACGCTTCATGACATGGGCCTCCGAAAGTAGGCATCAATGTTCTGAAGCGTCTGCGGATGGATGAGCCGCTCCAGCACATTCGCCAGCGTTTCACCCGGCGACTGCCGCAGCCGGTCAATCGTGTCATATGCGAGCAGGTGTCCGTCGCGCAGCACCGCGACGCGGCTCGCCAGCGCTTCGGCGATCTCCGGGAGTTGGGTCGCCATGACGATGGTGACGTGACCATTCTGTGCAAGCTGTTGAAGTACGCGGCGGAGGGCGAGGATGCCTGATGGATCGAGCCCACCAGTGAACGGTTCGTCGAGCAGCAGAACCGGCGCTTCGGTGACGAGCGCCCCGGCGATGGCGAGCTTCTTCTTTTGCCCGTTGGAGTAGCTACGGATGGGCGCGTCGCCGTTACCGTCGAGGTGAAAGAGCTTGAGCAGGCGGTCGACGTGATCCATCAGCGCTTCGTCTTCGATCCCATAGAGCTTGCCGACGCTGACGAGAAACTCCCGGCCGGTGCGGTTAGCGGGAAGCCAGGGATGATCGGGCAGATAGACGACGCTGCGACGGATCGCCAGCTCGTCATCGACGCAGGCGCGGCGGACGCGACCGTCGATGACCACGCGCCCCTTCTGCGGCCAGAGGACGCCGGCCATGACGGCGAGCGTCGTGCTCTTGCCCATGCCGTTGGGTCCCATCAGCGCGACAAGTTCGCCGCGCTCGACGGTTAAACTCAGATCGCGCAGGACGGGGCGGACGCCATAGTGTTGCGTGATGTGTTCGAGCTTGATCATGTGAGGCCTCCGGGAATCGAATCATCATAATCGCAGACCCATTGGCGAATCCGGCAAGGGGCGGCGAAGCCGTGGCGAATCCGCCAGTATGGCGTTAGCATGAGGTTCTGAATTCCTTTATACGGAGTGCCATTCATGCGTGATGCGCGCGTAGACAAGCTTGCGGCGGTTTTGATCGAGTATTCCACGCGGGTCAAGGCCGGCGATGTGGTGCGGCTGACGGGTGATCCCGTGGCGATGCCGCTGCTGGAGGCGATCTACGAGCGGCTCATCAAGGCGGGGGCGCATGTGTTGCCGCGCATCAATCCGCATGTGTTCAGCGAATACTTCTATGAGCACGCCGGCGAGGCGCAGCTCAAGTATGTCTCGCCGCTGCATATCGAAGAGGTCAAGACGATCGATGTGAGCATCGGACTGTGGGCGGAGTCCAACACGAAAGCGATGACCAATGCGGACCCGCGCAAGCAAGGCATGGCGTCCAGCGCCCGCAAGGGGCTATGGTCTATCTTCATGGACCGCGCGGCCAAGGGCGAGCTGCGATGGGTCGGCACGCAGTATCCGACCGATGCCAGCGCGCAGGACGCCGAGATGAGTCTGCGCGAATATGAAGACTTCGTGTTCAAGGCGGGGCTTTTGCATCTGCCGGACCCGGTGGCGGCGTGGCGCGAAGTCGAGGAGCGGCAGCAGCGCGTCGTCGATTATCTGACCGGCAAGAAGCATCTGCACTTCACCGCCGCCAATGGGACGGACATTCACGTCGATGTCGAAGGCATGACGTGGATCAACTGCGCGGGCAAGGAGAACTTCCCGGACGGCGAAGTCTTCACCGGGCCGAATCTCAAGGCGGCGGACGGCGGGGTCAATGGTCGCGTCAAGTACAGCTTCCCGGCCGTGCACATGGGGCGCGAAGTGCACGATATCGAGTTCATCTTCGAGAAGGGCAAAGTCGTCGACGCCCGCGCGTCCAAGAACGAGAAGTTCCTCCACGAGATGCTCGATCAGGACGCCGGGGCGCGCTACCTGGGCGAAGTCGCGATCGGCACCAATTATCAGATCACGCGTTACACGAAGAACACGCTCTTCGACGAAAAAATCGGCGGAACGTTCCACATGGCCGTCGGAGCCGGCTACCCCGAATCGGGCAACACCAACGAGTCGGGCCTGCACTGGGACATGGTCGTCGACCTGCGCCAGGGCGGCGAAATCAAAGTCGACGGCGAAACGATCGGCCGTGACGGACGATTCGTCTTCGACGGCTGGCCGGGGAATGCGTGATCAACATCGAACGTCTCATCATCGCCCATCGGATATCATGATGAGCGATGGTCAACTTCGACCCACAGTTCATGTTCGCCTCCGCAATCAGCGATGAGGAGGAGACGATCGAGGCGGTTGACGAAGCGCTGAGCGCGGTTGTTGAAGCACTCGGCGGGGGCACGGCGGATATGGTCATCGTGTTCGCCACGCCGCATCATCGCAAGGCGATGCCCTATGTCGCTCAGCAGATCGCCAGGCGACTCAAGCCGCGCGTGACGCTGGGGGCGACGGCGGCGGGCGTCATCGGGTCGGGCTACGAACTGGAGACGCGATCGGGCTTGTCGATTCTCGCCGGGCGGCTGGGCGGGGCGAAGCTGCACGCCTTCTCGCATCAGAATTTCGATTGGCCGGATGTGAAATCGGACCCGCAGGCGTTGCGGGAGGCGCTCGTCGGCGTGGAGCATGACGAGTCGGAGCCGGTGCGGGCGCTGCTGCTGTTCGCCGATCCGTTCTCGACGCCGCTGGTGCGATTCATGCCGGCGGTCAACGGCGCGATGCCGGGCGTGCCGATGATCGGCGGGATCGCCAGCGGTGGCAACGCGGCGGGCGAGAACCGGCTGATCCTCAACGAGCAGGTGTTCACGGAAGGCGCCGTCGGCGTGGCGATCACCGGGCCGGTGCATGTCGACACGATCGTCAGTCAGGGCTGCCGCCCGATCGGCGAGCCGTGGATCATCACCAAGGCGCACAAGAATCTGATTCAGGAGATCGGTCGCCGGCCGACGCTTCAAGTGATCCAGTCCACCGCCGACACCGCCGACGATTCGGACCGCGACCTGTTGCGGCACGGCGTCTTCGTCGGCCGCGTCATCAACGAGTACAAGGACCGCTTCGGGCGCGGCGATTTTCTGATCCGCAACATCATCGGCGCCGACCGCGATGCGGGCTTCATCGCCGTCAGCGACTTCGTCCGCGTCGGACAGACGATTCAGTTCCATGTGCGCGACCGGCGCACGGCTGAGGAGGATCTGCGCCTGCTGCTTCAGACGCAGCTCTTGCACGGACCGGCGGCGGGCGTCCTGCTGTGCACATGCAACGGGCGCGGCTCGCATCTGTTTGATCAGCCGAACACCGAATCGAAAATCATCCGTGAGGCGATGGGCGAGGTGCCGATGGCCGGTTTCTTCGCCGCCGGCGAGATCGGGCCGATCGGACAGACGAATTTCCTGCATGGTTACACGGCCTCGATGGCCGTTTTCCGCCCGCTCGAAGCGGAGGATGCGCCGGCGGATTGATCAGCACTGCGAATCCGGGATTTTTTGCACCGTCGCCCGATGCGGCTGGTAAAATGAGACGTTGTGAATCACCTCTCTCATTGCATCCAAGGAGCAAGACGCCATGACGAAGAACGGTCATCGCTGGGTTGTCGCCGCCGATGCGAACGGAGCCCGACTGCTTGAGTATTCGTTGGTGCACGGCGGGCGGCGGCATATGGACGAGCGAAACGCCATCGAGAATCACGAAGAGCCACACCAGCACAATCGCCCCTCGCCGCTGGCGGGCAAGGACGGACATTCGTACGCTTCGCGCGGACACGAGACCGAAGAGATGATGCGGCGTTATGCGCGGACGTTGACGGATTGGCTGCGGCAGCAGGTGCATATGCATCACATCGAACAATTGACGCTCTTCGCCCCGCCGCGCCTGCTGGGCGTGCTCCGGCAGACCTGGACCAACGGCCTGTCCGGCCGCATCGAATCACACGAGGCGGACCTCAACCACATCGCCGTCGCCGAACTCGCCAACCATCCCGCGGTCTGCAAGCACGTCAAACCCGTGCCGCTTGCCTGATTCGATTTCAACCACCGCGACTCAAATGGTCGCGCGTTCGGACATGATCAAGCGGAAGCCACGAGCGCCGGTTGCTGCTGATGCAGGAACCAGCGTTCGATGACGATGCGCTTGTTGAACCAGCGCGTGCCCATGAGCGTCTGGGCGAGACTGCGCAGCGTGCTGGCAGGGAGCCAGGCCGAGGCGTCGCCGCGGCGCGGCTTGCCGAAGCGGGCGAGCATGCGATTGCTGTATTGATCGAGGGCTTCAGGCGCGTCGACGCCGAATTGTGCGACGCACTGTGCGGCGATGATGCCCGACTCGACGGCGGGACGGATGCCCTCGCCGCTCTGCGGATACGCCAGGCCGACGGCGTCGCCGATGAGCATGACGCCGGTGTCGACGAGCTTGGGCACGTGTCGCTCGTAGAGCTGATAGGCGTGCCCGTGAAATCGGCCGGGCATGTCGAAGCCGATGCGCCCGGTGTCGCGGAGGAATCGGACGAAAGCTTCCATGTGCGTCGGCATCGACTTGGCGTCCGCGCGGCCGAGGCCGATGTTCAGGTAATCGCCCTTGCGGAAGCACCAGCCGTATCCCGCCAGATCCTCGCAGAAATACAGCTCCGGCGTGCTCGCTTCGATCTCGCACGCCGCATGATGCTCCGCCGTCATCGGGAATTCGATTTCCTGCGCCGCGATGACCGTGCTCGCCGGATTCGATCGCGCGCCGAGTCTGCGCGCCACCGGGCAGCCGTGTCCGCCGGCCCCGATGAGCAGCTTCGCCCGCACTTCGCCGTTGACGGCCCATGTGTCGCCGTCGCGCTCGATGCTCGTCACCGACTCGCCCAAGTGCAGATTCGCTCCGCAACGCGTCAACAGATACGTGTCGAACTCGCAGCGGCGGATGCCGTAGCTGACGGGTTCGTCGTACGTGGTGTGCACGAGTTTGCCGCCGATGAGGCCGGTGCGGAAAGCGGTGATGGGCTCAAGCACGCGAGCGCCGCCCGAGGTGTAGTCCGCCAGGTCCATGTCCAGCGTGCGCATCACCTGCGGCGTAACCCACCCCGCGCAAACCTTGTCGCGCGGAAAAGTCTTCTTGTCCATCACGATGACACGCAGCCCCGCCTTCACCAGATGCCTCGCGCAGCTCGAACCCGCCGGCCCGCCGCCCACGATCAATACATCGCAATCGGTCATGGATCACTTCCCGCTCGGCTTGTATAGATGCTCGCGCGTCATCGGCACGTGATTGTCCCGCCCGCGGGCGAACACCACCTGAAATAGCTGCAAGTCGCCCACGGCGAAAGCCGCAATCGACCCGCATAGATACAGCCGCCACATCCGCACGAACGTCTCGTCATACATCCCCCGCACCGTCTCGACATGCTGTTCATACCGCTCGTGCCAGTGCCGCAGCGTCCGCGCGTAATGCAGCCGCAGATTCTCGACGTCCAGCACCGAAAAATCCCGCGGCTCGAAAATCGACATCATCTGCTTGAGCGACGGCGGACACGCCCCCGGAAATATCCGCTTGGTGATCCATGCATCCAGCGGGGCGGCGTAGTTGCGGCCGATCGTATGAATCAGCCCGCGACCGTTGGGCTTGAGGCACCCGTCAATCACCTCGCCGAGCTGGCGGTAGTTGTCGATGCCGACGTGTTCGAGCATGCCCACGGAGACGAAGGCGTCGCATCGACCCTCGATGTTCCGCCAGTCGTCTTCGACGAAGGTCACACGATCCGAAAGCCCGCGCTTCTCGGCTTTTTCGCGGGCGAAGCGCACCTGTTCGCGCGAGATGTTCAACGCCCGAACCTTCACGCCGTAGTGCTCGGCCATGTGCATCGCCAATCCGCCCCAACCGCACCCCGCTTCGATCACTTCGTCGCCCGGATGCAGTTGCAGCTTGCGGCAGACATGGTCCATCTTCGCGATCTGCGCCGCTTCGACCGACATGCCCGGGTGGGCGTAGTAGGCGCAGGTGTAAAGCATCCGCTCATCGAGCCAGAGCTTGTAGAAGTCGTTGCCGATGTCGTAGTGATGATGAATGTGGCGGCGCGAGCCGGCCAGACTGTTGCGCGAAAGCCAGTGGCGAATCGCCGCGATGCGCTTCTTGCCGAGCCGGCTCCAGTCCGTCGACCCGATCGCGCGCGAAATCGCGCAAAGCAACTCCGTCAGATCGCCGTCAACGTCGAGGCGCCCGTGCGAATAAAGCTCGCAGAACTGATACGTCGGATCGTACAGAAGCTTCAACATCGCCCCGCGATCGCGCAGCATGATCCGCGCGACCGGCGTCGTGTCCTCCGGCCCAATCGCCGCGCCGTTGGGCAGGACAATCGCGATCGGCGGATTGCCCGCCGCCTTGAGCAGCCGCCGGATCAACCATCGCTCCATGCGCCCCTTGACGGAACGATCAAGCGATCCCGATTCGACATTGTCGGCAACGAAATCTTTCATGTGCGTACATCCCCAGCACCAATTCCCGCGGAACCAGACCCACCTGACAACCAAAAATTATAAGGCGGGCCTGGCGGGAAGTGAATACGAATTTCCCTGATCCGCCTCCGTCATTTTCGCATTTTTCCGGGCAACAGGGCCGCCTCCAGCACGTCGTCGACGGTTTTGGCGAAAATGAATTTCAGTTTCTTTTTCGCTTCGTCCGTCACGTCCGGCAGGTCCTTGCGATTGCGCTCCGGCAGGATCACCGTTCGAATCCCCGCGCGCATCGCCGCCAGCGTCTTTTCCTTCACCCCTCCGATCGGCAGCACCAATCCGCGCAGCGTGATCTCCCCCGTCATCGCCACGTTCGCCCGGCAAGTCCGACCCGTCATCAGCGACGCCATCGCCGTGTACATCGCCACGCCCGCCGACGGTCCGTCCTTGGGCACCGCCCCCGCCGGCACATGCACATGCACATCGGTCTCCGTCATCGCCTTCGCATCGATGCCCAGCTTGTCCGCCCGGCTCTTGAGAAGACTCAATGCCGTGTGCGCCGATTCCTTCATCACGTCGCCAAGTTGACCCGTCAGTTGGAAGTGACCCTTGCCCGCAAAGCGCGTCGCTTCGATGAACAGCACATCGCCGCCCGTCGGCGTCCACGCCAGCCCCGTCACCACGCCCGGACTCGCCACACGCTGCGCGATCTCGCGCTCGAACATCGCCGGCCCAAGCAGTTCAGTCACGTCCTCAACGCCGACACTGAGGCGCCCCTTCGCCTTTCCCCCCGCCACTTTCGCCGCCACGCCTCGGCACACCGCGCCGATCTGACGCTCCAGCGTCCGCACCCCCGCTTCGCGCGTGTACGCATCGATGATCCGTCGCAGCGCCGGCAGCGCGATCGAGCATTGCGATTTCTTGAGTCCGTTCTCCTTCATCTGGCGCGGCACGAGGTACCGCCGGGCGATCTGAAGCTTTTCCTTGTCCGTGTAGCCGGGCACTTCGATGACTTCCATCCGATCGCGCAGCGCCGGCGGAACGGGGTCCATGTAGTTGGCCGTCGCGATGAAGATCACCTGCGAAAGATCGAACGGCAGATCGAGGTAGTGATCGGTGAACGTGTGATTCTGACGGGGGTCGAGGATTTCCAGTAGCGCACTCGCCGGGTCGCCGCGGAAGTCGGCGCCCAGCTTGTCGATCTCGTCGAGCATGAGCACGGGATTGCGCGTCCCAGCCCGGCGCATTTCCTGAATGATCCGACCCGGCATCGCGCCGATGTACGTCCGTCGGTGTCCGCGCATCTCCGCCTCATCGCGCACCCCGCCCAGACTCATCCGAACGAACTGACGCCCCAGCGCATGCGCAATCGACTCGCCCAGACTCGTCTTGCCCACGCCCGGCGGACCCACCAGGCAAAGAATCGGCCCCCGCCCCGTCGGATTGAGCTTCCGCACCGCCAGGTACTCAATCAGCCGGCGCTTCACCTTGTCCAGATCATAATGATCGCGGTCGAGAATCTTCCGCGCCCGGTCCAGGTCCAGTTGATCCTCGCTGAGCTTGCTCCACGGCAAGTCGGCGATCGTTTCCAGATACGTCACGAGCATCGAATGCTCCGGGTTCGCCGGGTGCATCGCTTCGAGCCGATGCAGATCGCGATCGACTTCCTTCATGACGATTTCGGGCGGCTTGGCCCTTTCGATTTTCTCGCGCAGTTCGGTGAGCTGCTGCGCCGAGCCGTCTTCGTCCTCGCCCAGTTCCTTGCGGATGGCTTTCATCTGTTCGCGCAGGTAGGCCTTGCGCTGGGTGTCGGTGATGGTGGAGGCGACATCCTGATGGATCTTCGCCTGTAGCCGCGCGATTTCGACCTGGCGCGAGAGCAGCACCTGCACCGCCCGCACGCGCTTGGCGACATCGAGTTCCTCCAACAGGTCCTGCTTCTGCTCAGTGTTGACATCGAGGTTCGCCGCCAGAAAGTCGGCGAGCTGCCCGGGCGTTTCGAGGTTCGCGATGACCATCGACACCTGCTCGGGCAGATCGGGCGAGAGGGCGATCAGTTCGTTGGCCGTGGTGCGCAGCGCCTTGAACGCCGCCTCCGCGCCCCGGCCCTGCGTCGTCACGTCGTCCAGCACCGACACCTTCGCCCGCAGGTACGGCGTCTTCTGCACCGGCGACACAAGCTTGATGCGACCCAAGGCATGCACCAATACCGTCGCCTGATCGTTGGGCGAGCGCACGAGCTTGAGCACCACCGCGGCGACGCCCACCGGATGAAGCTGCTCGAAATGCGGCTCTTCGGTCTGCGGATCGAGTTGGGCCGCCAGACCGATGATCTTGTTCTGCGGCAGCGACTCGTCGAGCATCTTCATCGACGACGCCCGACCGACCGCCAGCGGCGCCGCCGTCCCCGGAAACATCACCAGGTCGCGCAACGGCAGAATCGGCAGCTCGTCGGGAATCGGCGGGCGCACGGATTCGAGCGTCGCATTCGCAGCATCATTCTCAGTCATGGGACATCCAATTCACTTATCGCTTGCCGATCGGAAGCGTGATCCAGAGCAGCCCGTTGGTCTGCTCGGCGGTGACGTGCTCGGTGTTGACGTTGGCGGGCAGGACAAGGGATCGCTCGAAGGGGCCGTGATCGATTTCCATCGCCAGAATCTGTACGCCGCCCTGCGTGCAGGTGTGCGGCTGGGGAGCGATGCGCTCGCCGCGGATCATCAATCGCCCCGGCTCGACGTGAATCTGAATCTTCGCCTTGTCCACCCCGGCCAGATCCACGCAGACTTCAATGCAGTCGGGGAGCCGATACGCATTGATCGCCGGGACCCAAGTTTCGGAAGGCCCCAGCGGCGACCTGTGCCGCTGCATGAACCGGGCCATGTCGCGCTCCATGCGCCGGGCCCATTCACCGAAGTCGGGATTGTGAGCCGTGCGAATCACCGGCGTCGAACCGGCCGGCGGTGCGTCGATGTCGATGCGGACTGGCATGATCGCGTCCTCCATCAGGCGGATGATGTGGCACTCTGATTCTTGCGGCGGACCCACCGCTTGTCCACCCGCTTGCGGATTGCCCGCGTGTGTTCTACGCTCTGCGCCTATGAAGATCAGCCAATACATCGAGCATCATTACCGTCACTTCAACGCCGCGACGCTCATCGACGCCGCCAAGGCGTATCGCGCCCACCTGGACAACGGGGGCAAGTTCCTGGTGACGCTCGCCGGGGCGATGAGCACGGCCGAGCTGGGCCTGTCGCTGGCGGAGATGATCCGGCAGGACAAGGTGCACGCCATCTGCTGCACCGGCGCGAATCTTGAAGAGGACATCTTCAATCTCGTGGCCCATAATCATTATCACCGCATCCCCGACTGGCGCAATCTCACGCCGGAGTTCGAGAAGGAGCTCGAGCATCGCGGGCTCAACCGGGTGACCGATACGTGCATCCCGGAGGAGAAGGCGTTCCGCGCGATCGAGCATCAGATCCTCGCGCTGTGGCAGCGGGCGGATAAGAGCAATCAGCGCTTCTTCCCGCACGAGTTCATGTACCAGATGCTGCGCGAAGGATGGATCAAGGAGTCGTACCAGATCGACCCGAAGGATTCGTGGCTCATGGCGGCGTCGGAGAAGAATCTGCCGATCTTCGTGCCCGGCTGGGAGGACTCGACGCTGGGCAACATCTTCGTCTCGCACGTCATCACCGGCGACATCTCCGGCTGCCATGTCGTCAAGTCCGGCACGGAGTACATGAAGGAACTGGCGCAGTGGTATGTCAAGACCACGATGGGCAAGACCATCGCTGACCTTTCGCCCGAAGACGACAGCGACGTCGAGACGTGCACCGTCCGTCCGGAGGAGGCCAAGACCACGGTCGGCTTCTTCCAGATCGCCGGCGGCATCGCGGGCGATTTCCCCATCTGCGTCGTCCCGATGATTCATCAGGACCTGCGCTGCCCGTGCCCGTACTGGGGCTATTTCTGCCAGATTTCCGATTCGACGACGAGCTACGGTTCGTACTCGGGCGCGATTCCGACGGAGAAGATCACATGGGGCAAGCTCGATGTGGACACACCGCGTTTCGTCATCGAGTCGGACGCGACGATCGTCGCGCCGCTGATGTTCGCCTACGTGCTGGGCTGGTGATCGGCGGGCGCGGTCGGGCGGAAGCGCGCTATCATGTCGGGGCTGACCGCACCACGCCGCAGAGTCATGAAGATGAGGAACCATCCTTCGATGCGCCGCCTGTTGTTGATCGTGTCGTTGTGCGCGGCGGCGGCGCTCGCGGAGGAGATGCCCCGATCGGTGACGCCGGCGATTCAGACGGCGGAGTGGGCGGCGGCGTGGTGGAAACCGCGGCATGAGAAGAAGGTCGAGGAAGCGAAGGAGCGCGGCGACAAGATCAAGCTGCTGATGATCGGCGACTCGATCACGCACGGCTGGGAGAACGGCGGCAAGCACCTCTGGGAAAGCTACTACGCCGACCGCGGGGCGTTCAACCTCGGGTTCGGCGGCGACTGCACGGAGCAAGTCCTTTGGCGGCTCCAGCACGGGGAAGTCGACGGACTTCACCCGGATCTGGCGGTGCTGCTGATCGGCACGAACAACACGGGCATCCACGATGATCCGGCGAAGGACACGGCGATGGGCGTCGAGGCGATCATCAAGGAGCTGCGCACACGACTGCCGCAGATGAAGATTCTGCTCTTGGCGATCTTCCCGCGCGGGGCGACGAGCGACGACCCCAAGCGCCGCGTCAACGAGCAGGTCAATGCGCTGATCGAAAAGTATGCGGATCATCGGAGCGTGTATTTTCTGAACATCAACAAGTCGTTTCTGCACGACGACGGCACGCTGACGGAACGGATCATGCCGGACCTGCTGCATCCATCGCCGGAGGGTTACGCCATCTGGGCCGGGGCGATGGAGCCGACGATCAAACGGCTTCTGGGCGAGTTGAACTGACCACATGCCGACAGTGCGAGTATGCGGATCGCCTCCGGATCGCCCCCGGATATCGCCGGGCGCGCGCCGGATTGTGCTATCATGTTCGCACCGGGCTCCCGCCACCCCTTTCCATGAGGTCACCATGATGTTGCCAACTTCGATGCGTCAATGGATGTTCCTGATGCTCGTGCTGTGCGCGACGCTGGTCCGCGCGGACGAGAAGCCCAAGGCGCTGACGCCGGAGGTGCAGACGGCCGAGTGGGCGGTCAAGTGGTGGATGCCGCGCCATGAGCAGAAGCTGGCGGAGATCAAGCAGCGCGGCGACGAGATCAAGCTGCTGATGATCGGCGACTCGATCACGCACGGATGGGAGAACAGCGGCAAGAAAGTCTGGGACGAATACTACGCCAAACGCGGCGCGATCAACCTCGGATTCTCCGGCGACCGGACGGAACAGGTGCTCTGGCGACTCGAGCACGGCGAGATCGACGGCGTGCATCCGAAGCTGGCGGTCATCATGATCGGCACGAACAACACCGGCCATCGTCAGGACCCGCCCGCCGAGACGGCCGCGGGCATCAAGGCGATCGTCGACGATCTGCGTCAGAAGCTGCCGAACATGAAGATTCTTCTGCTGGCGGTGTTTCCGCGCGGCGCGACGCCGGATGACAAGCTTCGCAAGATCAACGCGGGCGTCAACGAAATCATCGCGGGTTTTGCGGATAACGAGCATGTTTACTACATGGACATCAACCATGTGTTTGTGACCGACGACGGGACGCTGACGAAGGAGATGATGCCCGACCTGCTGCATCCGAGGGAAAAGGGCTACAAGCTGTGGGCGGAGGCGATCGAGCCGACGGTCAGGAAGCTCATGGGCGACGGCAAGTAAACGGGAGCGCGCATGCTGACGGGGCTGATCATTGCGGCGATTGTGGCGGCGGCGGCGTGCAGCGCGTGCATCGCGCTGGTGATGACCAACAAGGCCCTGATGCGCGAGCGTGATGCACTGGCGTCGGACCGGGCGAATCTCGAAGCGGCCAACGAACGTCACCTCGCCGAGCTGGACGTGCGACAGAAGCGCATCGGCGAGCTCGACACGCAGATTCAGTTGGAGCGCGAACGTCTGGCCGCGGCGCGTCAGCAGTTCGATGAGGCGCAGAAACAGGCCCGCGACACGTTCAAATCCCTCGCTTCCGATACGCTGCGCCAGACCGTCGAGGACTTTCACAAGCAGGCGTCGAAGCTCTTCGAAAACGAGCAGAAAAAGAGCGGCACGGCGATGGAGTCGATGCTCAAACCCGTGCGCGAATCGCTGGCGGAATATCAGAAGAAGCTGGCGGAAGCGGAGCACGAACGCGCCAAGGCGTACGGGTCGATCACGGCACAGGCGGCGAAGATGACCGAAGATCAGCAGCGGCTCCGGGAGGAGACGGCGAATCTCGTCAAGGCGCTGCGCCGGCCGGAGGTCCGCGGGCGATGGGGCGAGCTTCAGATGCACCGCCTGTTCGAACTGGCGGGGATGACGGAGCATGTCGACTACGATGCGCAGGCATCGGTGGAGGCGGCGGAAGGCGGGAAGCTGCGGCCGGACTTCACGATCCGCCTGCCCAACGAGCGCATCATCGTCATCGACGTCAAGACGCCGATCGATGCCTATCTCAACGCCACCGAAGCCGGGAGCGACGAACTGCGCGAGACGAGCATGATCGATCATGCGCGGCAGGTGAAGGCGCAGGCGGAGCGGCTGGCGAGCAAGTCGTACTGGGATGCGTGCGACGGTTCGCCGGAGTTTGTGGTGATGTTCGTGCCGGGCGAGGCGATGCTGTACGCGGCGGTGCAGAAGGACGCGACGCTGATCGAATGGGCGATGGCCAAGAACGTCGTGCTCGCCACGCCGACGATCATGGTCCCGCTGCTCAAGACGGTGGCGATGGGCTGGCGGGAGAAGTCGCTGGAGGAAAACGCCAAAAAGATCGCGGATCTGGGCCGCGAGCTGCACAAACGGCTCGCGGTCGCTCTCGAACATCTTGCCACCTTAGGTAAGCGCCTCGAAAAAACGGTGGAGACCTACAATGACTTTGTTGGGTCGATTGATAGGAACGTTCTGCCTTGTGCTCGAAAGTTTGAGGAGTTGGAAGCCGACTCATCCAAGAAACTGCCCGAAGGGCTTGAACCGATCATCGAGGTGCCTCGTGATTTGCGATCGATTCCGGCGGGGCTGCACAAGGACGATACGGATGAAAGCTAATCGTCTCATGTTCTTCGTCGGCATGCTGGCGGCGCTGAGCGGCGCGGCGCTCGGCGCCGGGCCGCAGTACAACTTCGACAGCCGGGCGTATCACATCATCACCAATGTCGACCGCGCGCTGTCCAAGGAAATCGGCGAGCACATGGATGCGGTGTACGCCGAGTATGACCGGCGCTTCTCGCAGTTCAGCCCCAAGGCGGCGCAGAAGCATGACCTGTACGTCTTCCAGACGCAGCAGCAGTACATGGGCTTTCTCGCTTCGCACGGCATCGACGCCACCGGCAGCGGCGGGATGTTCTTCGTCGCGCCCGACGGCTCGGGATTGTGCACCTTCGTCGAGGGCCAGAGCTTTGAACGCATGTACCACACGCTCCAACACGAGGGCTTTCACCAGTTCGCCTACGCCCGCATCGGCGCGTCGATGCCGGCCTGGACCAATGAGGGCATCGCCGAGTACTTCGGCGAAGCGATCATGGTCAATCATCATCTGATGAGCGGACAGGTGCCGCCCGACCGGCTCGCCCGCATCCGCCAGTTCATCAAGGCCAATCGCCATATCGCCTTCAGCGAATTACTGAATATGTCGCAGGCGGCATGGAACAACAATGTGGTGAACGGCGAGGGGTCGTTCCAGTACGATGAGTCGTGGTCGATCGTGCACTTCCTCGTGCATGGCGATCCGCGCTACCGGGCGGCGTTCAACCGATACCTGACGCTCGTCGCCAACGGCGCCAGCTCGCGTGAAGCGCTGTCCAAGGCGTTCGGCACGGAGGACTACACGAACTTCGAGGCGGCGTGGAGGAAGTTCATCGTCGCGCTGGAGCCGAACCCGGAGAAGACAGCGGCGCAGCGGCTGGAGTTTTTAGCGTACGGGATCCGCGCGATGCAGGAGGCGGGGCGGCCGATCGAGTCGCTCGACCAGATCAAGTCGACGCTTCAAGCCGCGAAGTTCCGGATTGTCGAGCCGCTGGGTCATGGCATGACCGTCGTGCAGTCGGCGACGGATGCGGAGAACTTCGAGGCGCCGGAGCCGGACCCCAATCCGCTGGCGCGGCCGGGCATGAAGCAGCGCGCCGCGACGCTCGAACTCGAAAAGCCCGCGGCGCCGAATCTGCCGCCCGGTGCGGTCGTCAAAGGGCTCAAGCTCACCGTTCGACTGATCTGGCAGTGCGACACGGACGGTGCGTTGATGAGTCGAATCGTGTATGAATAACGGCATGATGTACCGCTGCCCGGCAAAAGTGAATCTGGCCCTGTCCGTCGGTCGGCCGCGCGAAGACGGGATGCACCCGATCTGCTCGTGGATGGTCACCGTCTCGCTGCATGACGATCTGACCATCACGCCGACGGCCGGGGGCGTCGAGTTCGACATCGACTGGGCGAACGATGCGCTTCAGCCCAGCGCGATCGACTGGCCCGTCGAATCGGACCTGATCGCCAAGGCCCATTGCCTGATGCAGCAGTATGTCGAGCGGCCGCTGCCCGTGGCGGTCAAGCTCCGTAAGCGCATCCCCGTCGGGGCGGGCCTCGCCGGCGGATCGAGCGACGGGGCGACGATGCTGCGGGCGCTCAACGAAGAGTTCAACCTCGGCCTCGGCCGCGATACGCTGTGCGAAATCGCCTCGCATCTCGGGTCGGACGTGGCGTTCTTCTTCCATGACGGGTCCGCCATCGTGCGCGACATCGGGCAGCAGGTGCAGCCCGCGCCGCTCAAAAAGCCCATGCACCTGACGCTCATCCTTCCGCCGCTGCACTGCAACACCGGCGCGGTGTATCGCACATTCGACATGATCTCCCCCGACGCCGCGCTGCGCGACGTCGTCATCGGCGGCGTGCCGTTCAACGATCTGGCCGAGGCGGCCTGCCGCGTCGAACCCAAGCTCGCGCACCTCCGACAGCGCGTCGAAGGGCTGATCCATCAGCCCGTCCATGTCACCGGCTCCGGCGCCGCCATGTTCGTCATCGCCGCCGACGCACCCGACGCCCGACGACTCGCCGATTGCATCACCACCGGCGTCGGCGTCCCGGCGCTGGCGGTCCATACGTTGTAATTTATTCAGTCGCGAAGTCCGTCGAACATCGCCGTCGACAGATATCGCTCGCCGCAACTGCATGCGAAGGTCACGATGCGTTTGCCTTTGAGGTCGAACTTCTCGATGGCCTTGGCGACGGCACAGACGTTCGCGCCGGTCGAGATGCCGCCGAGGATGCCCTCTTCGCGCGGCAGACGGCGGGCGTACTCCATCGCTTCGTCATTGCTCACCGTCACGACGCCGTCGAGCAGCGATGTGTCGCAGGTCTTGGGGATGAACCCCGCGCCGATGCCCTGAATGTCGTGCCATCCCGCCCGGCCCCCGCTGATCACGGCCGAGTCGACGGGCTCGACGGCGATCGACATGAAATCGGGATTGTGCTTGCGGATGAAGCGGGTCACGCCGGTGATCGTCCCGCCGGTGCCGACGCCCGTGACGACGGCGTCGATGTCGTGGCCCGAGTCGGCCCAGATTTCCGGGCCGGTCGTCTTTTCGTGAATCGCCGGGTTAGCCGGGTTCTCGAACTGCATGGGCATCCATGCGTTCTTGTCCGTCTGCGTGATCTCGATGGCCTTGGCGATGGCGGCGCCCATGCCCTGATCGTCCGGCGTCAGAATCAGATTCGCGCCCAGCGCCCGAAGCAACGCCCGCCGCTCCATGCTCATCGTCTCCGGCATCGTCAGCGTCAGCTTGTAGCCCCGCACCGCGCAGACGAACGCCAGCGCGATGCCGGTATTCCCGCTCGTGGGTTCGACGATGTGCGTGCCCGGCTTGATGTGCCCGTCGCGCTCCCCCGCTTCGATCATCGCGATGCCGATGCGATCCTTCACCGATGAGAGCGGATTGAAGAACTCGCACTTGACGAACACCTCCGCTGCGCTGGGCGGAATGATGCGATTGAGCCGCACCATCGGCGTGTTGAAGGCCGTGGCGACGATGTCGTTGTAAGTGCGGCTGCGAATGAGTTCGATCGGGGACATGCGAAATAGTGTCCCCGTTCCGCGGGCAAGTTTCAAGCGCAGTGCGTCCGGCGGTTCTATAATGCATCACCTCCCGGGATTCCGCATGCGAATCGCCCCAACTGCCGGCGTCGCCGCCCTGCTGATCACGTTGTGGATCGCGGCGGGTCCGCGCGCCCATGCTGATGACGATGCGCAGTTCACTGTCGATGCGGCCCGCGTGGTCCGGGCGAATCTCGTGCGTCAGCTCGTCGCCCGTTTCGATGCGCTGACCGCACCGGGCGCCGGCTATCCAACCTATGTCGACAAACACTGTCGCGTTTTCCCAGAAGGCCGGCTGTTTCCCTATACGCTTCCCGCCATCGCCTATGGCGCCCTCGCCGCCGACGAACCGGATCGGCGGGCGGCGCATCTTGAGCATGCCGCGTCGCTTCTCGATCTCGCCGTCGTCAACACCGCCGCGCAGCTCAAAGCGCCGCGCCATGATCTGATGCAGCTCCGCGACATGCGCCAGCAGGGAACATGGATCGGGCAGCTCAATCTGGCGCTATCGATCTGGCGATGCGCCGGGGGCGACGGTCGATACGAGGCGCTCAATGACCATCTGACAAAATTGCTCGTCGACACGATGACGCCGCTAAAGGGCAAGCCCATCGACTCGTATCCCGATCAGTCCTGGCCCTTCGACACCGCGCCGACTTTGCTGTCGATCAAGCTGCACGATCAGATCGCCGGGGCGCATCAGGCGGAGGCGTTGATTCGCCAACACCTCGCATGGCTCAAGGCGGAGGGTACGGACGCCGCGACGGGGTTGCCGGTCAGCCGGATTCGGACGGTGCACGACGATGCGAAGCGAGCGCCGCGCGGTTGTGATCTGTCGTGGCGGTTGGCGCTGCTGGCGGCGCTCGATGCGGACGAGGCCCGGCGACTCTACGATCTGTATGTGCGGCATTTCTGGCTCGAACGTCCGATGATCGCGGGTTTCGCGGAGTGGCCGGAGGGCAAGGGGGACATGGACGTCGACAGCGGGCCGATCGTCATGGGCATCGGCGCCTCGGCGTCGGCGCTGGGCATCGCGGCGGCGCGAAGCATGCACGACGATGCGCGGGCGATGCGATTGATGGTCATGGCTCACGACACGCCCAAGCTCACCGCCCTGTCCGTCACGGTCGATCCGAACAACGGGCGGGCGACGCTGCCCGGCGGCTTGCCCTACGATCCGCAAGCGGTGACGGGCATGTTCTACGGCGACGTGACGCTGTTTTACGTGGTGACTTGGCGCGATTGGACGCCGGCGCGCCCCGCCCCGTGACGCCCGCTTGAAAGTTCGCAGCGAACCGACGACACTGTTTCGATGACCACCGACGCCAACAAGCTCATGGACGGCAAGGCCGTCGCCGATCGCGTGCTTCAGGCGTGCGCGGCGAAGGTCAAGCAGATCGTCGCCCGCACGAACATCACGCCCTGCCTCGCCACCGTGCTCGTGGGCGACGACCCGGCGTCGGCGACATATGTCAAGATGAAGGGCAAGCGCTGCGAAGCGGTCGGCATGAAATCGCTGCGCGTCACGCTCGGGGCGGACACCACGACCGAACAGCTTCTTGAAACGATGAACAAACTCGCGCTCGATGCGGCGGTCAACGGCATCCTGCTTCAGCATCCCGTTCCGCCGCAGATCGACGAGCGCGCCGCCTTCGAGGCGATCCCGCCGATCAAGGATGTCGACGGCGTGACGGCGACGGGGCTGGGCAACATGTGGCTCGACCTGCCGGGCTTCGGTTCGTGCACGCCCGCGGGGATCATGACGCTGCTCAAGGCGTATGACGTCAACCTCGCCGGCGTCGAAGCCGTCGTGATCGGCCGCAGTCCGATTCTCGGTAAGCCCATGGCCGCCATGCTCTGCAACGCCAACGCCACCGTGACAATCTGCCACTCGCGCACGAAGGATCTCGCCGAGGTCGTGCGGCGGGCGGATCTGGTTGTGGCGGCGGTCGGCAAGCCGAACTTCGTCAAAGGCGACTGGATCAAGCAAGGCGCGATCGTCATCGACGCCGGCTACAACCCCGGCAACATCGGCGACGTCGACTTCGAAGCCGCCCTGCCCCGCGCTTCGCTCATCACCCCCGTCCCCGGCGGCGTCGGCCCGATGACCATCGCCACGCTCATCGACCAGACCGCCGAAGCCGCGGCCCGGCAACTGGGCGTCGTCCGTTGACGGGTTAACCAATCATCGAGTCCATCATGCACATCGGCATCCCCAAAGAAGTCAAAGCCGACGAATACCGCGTCGCCCTGCGTCCCGTCGGCGCGCAGCTTCTGACCGATGATGGGCACACTGTACTGATCGAATCCGGCGCCGGCGTCGGCAGCGGGTTCACCGATGACGAATACGCCGCCGCCGGCGCGACAATCGTGCCCACCGCCGACGAAGTCTGGGCGAAAGCCGATCTGATCGTCAAAGTGAAAGAGCCCCAGCCCCAGGAGATCACCAAGCTGCGGGCGGGTCAGGTGGTGTTCACCTACTTCCACTTCGCCGCGTCGCACGAGTTGACGGAAGCATGCCTCAAGAGCGGCATCTCGGCGGTGGCGTACGAAACGCTGCGCGACCGCAGCGGGCAGCTTCCCTTGCTGACGCCCATGAGCGAAGTCGCCGGGCGCATGTCGATTCAGCAGGGGGCCAAGTATCTGGAGCGTCCGATGATGGGGCGCGGGATTCTGCTCGCCGGCGTGCCGGGGGTGGAGCCCGCCGATGTGCTCGTGCTCGGCGGGGGCATCGTCGGCACGAACGCCGCCCGCGTCGCGGCGGGGCTCGGGGCGAACGTCGTCATCATGGACATCAGTCTCGATCGCCTCCGCTGGCTCGACACGTTCATGCCCGCCAACGTCACGACGATCTACTCCGACCCGCACGCCATCGACCAGTACATCCGCCGCGCCGACCTCGTCATCGGAGCCGTGCTCATCCCCGGCGGACGCGCCCCCATGCTCATCCGGGCCGATCAACTTCAGCACATGCACACCGGCTCCGTCATCGTCGACGTCTGCATCGACCAGGGCGGCTGCATCGAAACCTCGCGCCCCACCACGCACCATGACCCGACCTACATCGAGCAGGGCGTCGTCCACTACTGCGTGACCAACATGCCCGGAGCCGTCGGCCGCACCAGCACGCAAGCCCTCTGCAATGCGACGCTTCCCTACGTCCGCGACCTCGCCAAGCTCGGCGTCGACAAGTTCGTCGCCAAAAGCGAGGGCCACGCCGCCGCGCTGAACATGCACTGCGGCAAACTCGCCAACCCCGCCGTCGCCCAAGTCTTCCCCGACCTGCCGCACGCCTGAGGCGCGAGGGACTTCAATCCCCCCGTCCCCCCGCATCACGTACAGGCAGCACCAACACAAAACACGCCCCCGCCCCCCCGCTGCTCTCGAGCATCAGCGCGCCGCCCAGCGACCGGGCCAACCGCCGACTCAGCGCCAATCCGAGCCCCACGCCCGGCGCCGACCCCGCCGCCGCCGTCGCCGATTTGCTGAACGGCCGAAACAGCCGGCGCTTCACATCCGCCCCGACGCCCGGCCCCTGATCCCGCACGCGCAGTTCCATCATCGCCCCGCCGCGCTTCGCCGTCAGCTCGATGCGCCCCTGCCGCGCATACTTACACGCGTTGTCGACGAGGTTGAACAGGATCTGATCCACCGCCCCGATGTCCGTCCGCAGCAGCGTCGCCCGCATCGCGTCATCGATGTCCACACCGAGCGTCATGCCCGCCTGCAACGCCCGCTGGTCGAGTCGGTCGTGCACGCGCTCGATGAGCGCGCCGAGCGTGACGTCCTCCGCCCGGCGGTCGAGCTTGACGCGCTCAAGGCGTGCGTACGCCAGCACGTTCTCGACCAGATGCCCGAGCCGATCCGATTCCGTGCGCAGCGTGCGCAGATACTGCCCGCGCTTCTCCTCATCGCGCACCATGCCGTCCGCGAGCATCTGCGTGTACATGCGGAACGTCGTCAAAGGTGTGCGAAGCTCGTGCGTCACCGCCGACACGAACGCCCCCCGCCGTTCGCTCAGCGCCACCGCCCCGCGCAACAGGAGTCCCGCCGCCGCCACCGCCGTCACCACACCGATCCACGCCAGCATCAGCGCCCGACGCACCGGGTCCGACAAACCCAGCGCCGCATATTCCATCGGCCCCGGCACGATCCGAATCGGCGCCGCCGCCAGCATCCGCGTATCCCCCCCCGCGCTCGCCCCCGCATCCGTCACCGCCTCCAGCGTCACGCCCGGCAGCACATCCTTCATCTCCGAAACAAGCCACGTCCGAATCGCCGGCCAGTCCAGCCAGCATCCCTGCACCAATTCCCGCCCATCGACGCGCACCTGCCGCAGCAGCACCAACTCGCCATTCAACCACGCCGCCCGCATCTCTCCTTCATCCACCGCGCTCGTCGCCGCCGCCTGCGGCTTGGCAATCTGCACCGCATCCGCCGCCGACGCATTGGGCGCCGAACTCTTCTGCTCTCCCTGCGAAATCGACCCCGGCAGCGACTCGTACACGCTATTGCCCGCCTTGCTGAGACCGCGCGACTGCGCCTCCAGATCGCGCCGCTTGGCGTACTCAGCCGCATTAAGCAACGTCTGCTTCTGCTGCGCGAATGACTGCTGCGACTGTTCATCAAGCTGCGCCACCGCCGCCTGTTGCAACGGCTCGTTGGCGGCGGGCGCTTCGTTCGCCTGCACCGTCGCCTGCGCTTCGGGCGCAGGCGCCTCCGCGTTTTTCTCCGCTGCGGATCGAAGCGACTTCACATCATTGTCCGCCCGCCAGTTCGAAAGCGTATTCGCCGCCTCGTTGAGCTGCGCCGTCATGTCGTACCGCGACGCCGCAAGCTTCAACCACTCGCCCGTCGGCGTCTGCGGGCTCGTCACGCGACCGTCCTCGTCGATCTGAAAATACAGCTTCACATAAGGCGTCTTCGCCGCCAATAGCGGCGATGGCATCAGCACGTCGCCATAATTGAGCGTCGTCTGCTTGTTCGAATACGCCTGCTGCGCCGGGTAAAACGCCGAGTACTGAAAATACGGCCTCGCATTCTCACGTGCAATGAGCGGCATCAGCGCCGCATCCGCCCGCCACAGCGCCAGCCGAATCTGCTCCTCGCGGTCCGCCTGCCGCTGCGCCGTCGTGTCGCGCCGGTCCAGGTCGATCACGAGCATGCTGATCCAACCCGTCGCCGCGAACACCGCCGCCGCGCACGTCGCGAAGATCAACCAGATGATCCAGGGCCGCCTCATGACTCCACCTTCTCCGCCCCGAACATGTACCCCCGCCCGCGCACCGTGCGGATCACATGCGGGTCCGCCGAGTCGTCCCGCAGCTTCTCGCGCAGGCGCGTAATGTGCATATCGATCGTCCGCGTGGTCACGCCCTTGGGGTCCATCCGCCACACATGCGCCAGAATTTCCTCCCGCGCGATCGCCCGTCCCGCGTTCTGAGCCAGATAGCGTAACAGCTCCATCTCGCGCTCCGAAAGTTCGCATCTCCCCCCGTCGTCGAAGCAGATCTCCATGCGCGACAGGTTCACGTGCCCGTCGCGCAGCCCGATGCGCGTCAGCGCGGCCGAGCGCCCCGGCGAGCGGCGCAGCACCGCGCCGACCCGCGCCAAAAGCTCCTTCACGCTGAACGGCTTAACCACGTAATCGTCCGCCCCAAGCTTGAGCCCGCGAATCCGGTCCGCCTCCTCCCCCAGCGCCGTGATGATGATCACCGGCAGCGTCGGCCGCACACGCCGCACCTCGCCCAGCACCTCCAGCCCCCGCTTGCCCGGCAAGATCAGATCGAGCAAGAGCAGATCGCACTCCGACTCGATCGCCATGCGCAGACCCGATTCGCCGTCGCCCGATTCGAGCACCGCGTAGCCATCAAACGACAGCGCGTCGACGATGCCTCGTCGAATCGCGCTGTCGTCCTCGATGACCAGAATCCGCGGTGATGAACCCATACGTGGCCCCGCCTGATGATACCCGTCTTATTCGTCGAACGTGTAGTGCTTTTTCGTCGCCTGGGCCCGCACCGATTCAATGAGCGCCTGATCGAGCGTCTTTTCGCCGCCCGCTTCGCTGCGCTTCTTCAGTTCGGCCGCGACGTAGTCCTTGCGCTGGTCATTAAGCGTGTTGATCTTTTCCTGAATCTGCTGCCGCTTGGTCTGCTGCTCCGTCACATAGGCGCGGCGCTCTTCGAGGGACATCTTCTTCATCGCCTCCGGCAAATCCGCGTCCTTGACCTCTTCGAGCTTGATCTTCTTCTCGCGCAGCGCATCGACGAGGTCCCAGTTGCTGTTGACGTAATACGCGTTGGCCTTCGTCACCGCGCGCTGCACGCTGCTGGACTCCGAAAGCTTGGCGGCGTTGGCGTCCTGCGCGGCCTGATTCGCCGCCGCCGCGGGCGCCGCCGCGCCGTAGTTGATGTACGTCGTGTTGAGCTGCACGCCCAACTCGGCGATCTCCTTGTCCTGCGGCGCCTCGACATGCACCACCGCCTGATTCTGGTCGATGTTGCTGAAAGACCCGTCCGCCAGGAGCGCCCCCTGTTTCCACATGCCTTCGACGCCCTGCGACTCGGGCCCGCAGTGGATCGTATTGACGATCACGCCCCGCGCGATCGCCGCCTTGCAGGCCCCGGCGTAATCGATCGGCCCCTGCGTGAACGGCTCGTTGCCCGCAATGAAAATCAGCTTCAGGTCATCGCCGCTCGCGCTCCAGTTCAGATGATTGACCGCATCGGTGATCACCGCGCCGCAGTATTCCGACCCGCCGTTCGTCGTCAGCGCGAACAGCTCCTTTGACACCTTGTCCAGATCATCCGACAGCGGCACGATCTGCCGAATGTAGTTGCTCTCCTGACTGAGCCCGTCGTTGCCGTATTCGTAAAGCGCGACCTCAAAGAGCGGGCGGACGCCGTCGCGTTTCGTGGTGACGAACTCGTTGACGATGCGCCACAGTTCCGACCGGGCCTGGTTGATGAGCCCGTCCATCGAGCCGGACGTGTCGAGCAGAATGGCGATCTGAATCCGCGGCTGCACGGGGGCGGGTTTCACGTCCGCATGCACAAGCGATCCGACCAGCAGCACGCACGCAACGATCAGCGACACGAGTTTGCGATCCATGAGTCTGTCCTTTCGCGAATCAGGGTTGGGTGTGAATCAGCACGGTCCGGCCGTCGACGCGCATCAGGATGTCGCCCTTGAGCGCGATTGAACCGGCCCGGTGTTCCTCGGCGAGTTTCTGAGCCAGTTCCATGAAGCGGGCCGACCCGAACTCGACGACCTCGTCGACCTGCTCGGGGGCGTTGACAAGCTGCGCATCGATCCAGCGATTGCCCTTGAGGTAGAACGCCTTGTCATTGACCTGCTGCACGTTGGACACGGCGACCTTTTCCATCTTGTCGTTGTAATAGGTGTTGGAATACTTGAGCGAAGCCGCGGCCTTCTGCTCCTGCTGATTGGCGTCCTGATTGATCGACGACAGGCCGGGCGAGCGCGAGAGGGCGCGCTGCTGGAAGTTGCCGGCCGCTTCGTTGAGCACCGCGTCGCGCCGGGTCAGGTCCACGCCGTCGCGCGCCAGGAACGCGGTGTATTCGGTGAGGATGCCGAACTCGGTGGAGAGTCGGACGATCTCATCGACAAGCTCCTTCATCTTCGGATCGCCGCCGCGGGCGATGACGTTCGGGTCGGCCCCGCTGGAGCGGATGGCGTCGATGAGGACGCCGATCTTGCGCATGGCCCAAAGCCGGGGCACGAAGGCATGGCGCGTCGTGGCGGAATCGAGGTTGAAGGTGAAGTCGAAGGTGCGCACCGCGCCGAGGTAGTTGCCGCTCAATTCGAACGTCACGGGTTTTTCGCCGACGTACTGACCGAGCACGACAAGCTGATCGCCTTCGAAGAGGTCGGGCATGTTGGCGGGCAGCACATCGCGGACGCGCGCGGGGTTGGGCTGATGATTGGCATCGACGATGCGCAGCGCGGGGTCGGCGAGGATGGGCGCGCCGAGGCGCTTGAACACGCCGGAGACTTTCACTTCGACGTCTTCTCCGGGGAGGACGAAGGTGGTGACGGCCCGGGTCTGATAGGCGATGTTCTCCAGAAGCGCCGAGTTCACATCCGTGCCGACGCCGAAGGTGAACACGCGGCGGTGGAACGGATTGCCTTCAGCCGCCAGGGCGCGAATCGACTTCTCGGAAGTCTGACCGATGGTGGGCAGGCCGTCGGTGAGGAAGAGAACAAGCGGAAGCGTGCCCTCGACGGGTTTGGCGCGGAGGGCTTCGAGGAGGGCGTCATGGATATTGGTCCCGCCGCGGGCTTTGACGGTTTTCAGGTAGGCGCGGGCGGCGGCGAGCGTTTCGCTGGTTTTGACGACGGGTTGATCGGCGAACAGGTCGACGGCTTCGTTGTAGAGGATGATGTTGAACGCTTCGCCGTCTTCGAGACCGGCGAGAATCTGAAGCGCCGCTTCGCGCACCTGATCGAGCTTTTCGCCCTGCATGGACCCGGAGCGGTCGAGGACGAGCGTGATCTCGCGCTTGATGATTTTCTGCGGGGGCGGCGCGGGGGGAAGACCGGCGAGCAGGAGGAAGTATCCGCCGCCGAACGTCGGATCGGGATAGGCGTAGAGCGAGGCGGTCACGCCGTTGCGTTCCAGGAGGTAGGACAGGCGGAAGGGTCCGGGCTCGGTGGACCCGTCGCGCGCGACTGTGGCGACGACGTTCTTCGCATCGGTGCGGATGGTGTCGATGGCGTGGCTGGGCGAGTAGACGGCGGTGATCGGACGCTTGGCGCTGATCTTGACGCGGATGTGCCAGGGGACGTGATAATCGATCGACTCGGTGCGGGGCAGGACATAATCGACGCGATCGCCGTCGGCGGGGAGCACATGCTCGTAGGTCAGATGAATCGTCTGCCGCCCGCCGGGCTGGACGGGAAAGACGCTGGAGCGCACGAGGTTGCACCCGATGAACTCGAGCAGTCCCGGATCGCGCGTGCGGCGGACGATGTCGTCATAGATGCGGCGGGCTTCGTCGCGGGGAAGAATCTGCGCGGTGGGCTCGGCGCCCGTGCCGTCGATGCCGAAGGTGCGGATCGCGGCGCCGTCGGGGACGGGCATGACCAGCTCGGCTTCGAGAAGCTGGCGCGAGGGATTGAAAAGATGGATGTCGATCGAGGTCGTGGCGACCTGCTCGAGGATGTTCACCTCGGCGTCGACGGATGTGATCTGCACGGCGGCGGGCGCGTTGACGACGAACACCCGCTGCTGCGGAACGATCACGATCGGCGCCAGCGGGCGCACCCGCACATCGACGGACACCTGCGCGGAAGCGGCAAGCGTGAAGACGAACAGGCAGAACGCGGCGGTGAGTCGATGGGTCATGACGCGGCTCCTTGTGTGGGCTCCGTCTGATTAGACGTGCGAGCGGGGAGCGCGTTTGTAAAAGATTTGTAACAAGGCGCGAAAACGGCGATATGACGAAGTCAGAGACATCGCCGCTTAACGTTATCACCGCATTATCGCTTGTTTTACGCCGTGAGCTGATCGAGTCGGCCGGTGCTGTCGCCGAAGGACGCGACACGTTCGCCCGCTCCGCCGGCCCGGTCCATCATGGACAGGAACAGGTTGCTGAGCGGGGTTTCGAACTTGTACTTGACGTGGCGGCCGGTCGTGATGGTGCCGCCCGCCTTGCCGGCGAGGACGACGGGGAGATTGTCATGGCTGTGGTGATTGCCATCGCTGATGCCGCAGCCGTAGAGGATCATGGAATTGTCGAGCAGCGAGCGGTCGCCGTCGCGCGTGTCGCGCATTTTCTGAATGAACCGGGCGTGCTCGGTCATGTGGAACAGGTCGATCTTGCGAAGCTTCTCGATCCACTCGGGGTTGCCCTGATGATGGCTGAGCGAGTGATGCCCATCGCTGACGCCGATCTCGCGATAGCTGCGGTTGGAGCCGGCGTTGGCGTGCATGAAAGTGACGATGCGCGTCGTGTCGGTCTGGAACGACAGGAGCATCAGGTCGTACATGAGACGGATGTGCTCGGCGAATTCGGCGGGAATCCCCTCGGGAATCTGCGCATCGGCGGGCAGACGGTCCTTCGACTCCGACTCGGCGCCCTGCACGCGCTTCTCGACGGCTCGCACGGATTCGAGATATTCATCGAGCTTGTGCTGATCGTTGCGGCCGAGCTGGCCGGACAGACTCTTGGCGTCGCCGAGCACGAGGTCGAGCACGCTGCGGCGGTACATGGCCTGTTTGGCGGCCTCGCGCTTGGACGCCTGTGCGGACGCGTCGCCGAAGAGCCGATTAAACGCCTGACGCGGATCGATCTCCTTGGCCATGGGCATGCTCGGCGTGCGCCACGAAATATTCGACGAATACGCGCAGCTATATCCCGAGTCGCAGTTGCCGTTCTGCCGGCCGGGCTCGCAGCCGATCTCCAGCGACGGCAGCGAGGTGTTTTTGCCGACGTGGTCCGCGATGATCTGGTCCACGCTCACGCCGGCGTGGATGTCCTTGCCGCTCGTCTTGCGGACCTGCACGCCGGTCAGGAACGTGCCGGCGCATCGGGCGTGGTCCCCGCCGCCGTCGCCGTTGGCGCGGGCATGCACATGGGCCAGACCCGAGAGCACAAGCAGTTCGTCCTTGACGGGATTGAGCGGCGCGAGGATCGAAGGCAGTTCGAAGTTCGTGCCCATGCCGCTGGGCGTCCAATCCTTCATGATGATGCCGTTGGGCACGTACACGAACGCCGTGCGGATCGGCGCGGCGGCGGCGGGCGCGGCCAGCGCGCTCGAGGGCGTCATGGCGTCGAGCAGCGGAATCGCCATCGTCGTCCCCAGCCCGCGCAAAACGGTGCGTCGCGAAATCAGCCAGCGCTTACTGCTCATCGGTCACCTCATCATCATGAAGGTTGCGGCGATATCGGAACGGATAGCTTTCGACGATCCCCTTCACCAAAGCGGAGAAGCGGTAGTCATTGTCCTTTAGACGCGTGACGATCTTCCTGGTCGCACACGCATCATAATATTCCAGCGATCGGCCCAGGGCGTAAGTGAGCATTTTTTCCGTCAGACAACGGGCGAAATCGTCCTTTCGGGCCATCAGAATCGTCTTGAGCCCGTTCGGCCCGTCGAATTTCGTCCCGTCCGGCAGGACGCCGCGGGTGTCGATCGGCTGGTCATGTTCCTGATCGCGCCAGCGGCCGATGGCGTCGTAATTCTCCAGCGCGAAGCCGATCGGGTCCATGCGCTTGTGGCACGATGCGCACATGGGGTTCTCGCGATGCAGCTCCATCTGCGCCCGCAGACTCATGTTTGGATTGTGCGACGCGACCTCGTCGAGCGGCGCGACGTTGGCCGGCGGCGGCGGCGGCGGGGAGCCGAGCAGTTCCGTGAGCACCCACTTGCCGCGCAGCACCGGGCTCGTCCGCGTCGGATTGGACGTGATCGTCAGCACCGCCGCCATCGCCAGAACGCCCCCGCGACGATCGCCGGTCAGCGAAACGCGCCGCATCTTGTCGCCTTCGACGCCGTCGATGCCGTAGAACTTGGCGAGGCGCTGATCGACGAACGTGTAGTCGGCGTCGAGCAGGTCGAGGATCGGGCGATCTTCGAGCATGACCGACGCGAGGAACCATTCGGTTTCCTCGTACATGGATTTGCGAAGCTCGGGGGTGAACGCGGGGAACTTCTTGGCGTCGGGCGACATGATCTCCAAGTTCCGCAGCTCCAGCCACTGGGCCGCGAAGTTGTCGATCATCGCCCGGCTCCTGGGATCGTGAATCATGCGCATCGCCTGCGCTTCGAGCACCTCGGGCTTGTGCAGTTCGCCCTTGCCGGCCAGATCGAACAGCTCGTCATCGGGCATCGAGGACCACAGAAAGTACGAGAGCCGCGACGCCAATTCGTAGTCATTGAGCGCGTAGGCGCCCATCGGGTCTTGCGTGGGCTTGTCCGTCTCGACACGGAACAAAAAGTGCGGCGAGACCAGCACGCCCTGAAGCGCCAGCTTCACCGACGCCTCGAAATTCTCCCCGCCCTGCTGCGCCACGTCGAACAAACTCAGGTAACGCTCGACTTCGTCCGCTTTGACGGGGCGGCGGAAGGCGCGGGTGGCGAAGTGTTCGATGATCGTTTTGGCGGCGTCGCGCGGCGGGTGGTCCTTCATCGGCGCCGCGATGAAGATGCGCTGATGCGAAGCGGGCATCGTCGGCGGCGGCGCATCGAGCGGACCCTTGAGCTCGACCCAGTCGATGATCAGATTCCGGTCCCGCCGATTCGGATCGCGATTCTTCGGGTCGTAAAAATCATTGACGAACGCGGCCGAAACCTTGTGCGACCCCTTGGCGATCGTCGTTTCGACCGCGATCGTCTGCATCTTGTCTTCGGTGCCCTTGATGTCCGACGCCTTGACCGTCTTGTTGTCGATGCGAAGCTCCATCCGCGCCAGCTCATCGCCCGCCTGCGTCGCCCATGCACGCGCGGCGAAGCGGTACCGCCCGTCGGCGGGAATGTCCACGGTGGCGAAGACTTCGCCGTTGGAAAACAGATTGACGAACCGCCCGTCCGGATCACCGATCGTGGAGGACATGCGCTCCGCCTCCAGATGCTGCGTCACCTCGGCGGAGACGACCTTCGTCACGATCGCCTCATCGAGTACCGACTCCGCCGCCCCCATGTATTTTTCGAGCAGGATCGGCGACAGCGACAGCACGTCGCCGATGTTGTCGAATCCGTCGCCGACGTCGTCGGTCGGGAATTTGTCGGCGGGCTTGAGGTCGAGGCCGATCAGATCGCGGATCGTGTTGTTGTACTCAGCCCGGTTGAGCCGGCGGATCGTGACCCGGCCGGGGTCCTGCGGGCCGGTGCAGTCGTACTTGTCGATGACGGAGGCGATCCAGTCGGTGATGCGGCCGCGCTCTTCGAGCGTCGGCTGGGGCTTGTCGTCCGGCGGCATCTCGCCCGATGAAAGCTGCTCGAAAACACGATGCCAGTCCTTGCGCTTCCGCAGAACGCTCTTTTCATCCATGAACTGCTTGAGGTTCAGATCGCCCTTGTGCTTCTGATCGTTGTGGCACTGGTAGCAGAACTTCTCGAGCACCGGCTGAACGTCCTTCTCGAACGTCACCGTCGGCGTCACCGGCGCCGCGGCCGCGCTGACCGGCTCGATCATGCCCGCCCCCGGCGCGCCCGCCCGATGCTTGGGCCACAGCGCCACGATCAACACCCCCCACACCAGCACCATCACCGCCAGCATCGGCGCCATCAGCGACATCCGCCGCCCACGATGACCCGGCTTCGCCTGCTCCGCTTCCGCCGGCGCGGCGGGCTGCTTGCGCGGCTTCAGATCGCGCATCTGCTCGAATTTGATGACCGGGACCCACGACTGCGTCGGCTCATCCCAGATACGGTCCATCGGCGACAGCTCGCCGCTCTCGATGAGCTGACGCAGCCGTCTTGTACTGACCGGGCCGTGGCGATGGCCGCCTTGGTGATAATACCAGCGCTCCAGCAATGGGGATTCTCCGGCGGGCGGGGGGGCGATGTCGCCTGTCATCATAGGCGATAAAACCTACATCGGCGCGCCGACAAAGTTGCAACAGATCCTCGCCTGCAAGTCCGATATGACCATTGACAAATGCCTAATGCCTAATGACCAATGCATTTGTCTTTAGGCGGTTTCACCGATCAAATCGCGTTCTCAACGAGCCGCGACCGTCAGGGAGCGGTCAAGGAGCGTGATTGGATGCGGGCTCGACCGCTTGCTGACGCGCGCGGCTCGTTGGAAACGCGCGGCTACACAGTTATTGAAATCGCTCCAGGCATCAGGCATTTGTCAATGGTCAGGTGAAGGCGGCGAAGCATCATGCCACTTCGAATTCGTCCGCATCGCGCTGAAGACTTAGTTGGGCGCGGAGGCGATTGAGCAGATGCTTGTGCAACTGACTGACGCGCGACTCGCTGAACCCGAGCGTGCGGCCGATCTCCGCCATGTTCATCTGCTCGTAGTAGTAGAGCACCAGAATCAGCCGCTCGCTGCGCGACATGCCGCGCGTGAGCATCTGACGCAGACTCAACCGCTTGAGATTGTTGAGCGGGTCCGCCTGCGACGGGTCCGCCAGAAAGTCCATTTCGCGCAGCTCCCGGCCGTCGGACTGATCGCTGGTGAGCAGACGCTCCAGACTCGTGACGTTGACGCGGCGGGCGTCGTGGCGAATCTTGCGGAATTCGTTGTCGTCCACGCCCAATTCCGCCGCGATCTGTGCGTCCGTCGGCGGTTCGCCCAGCCGGGCGTGCAGACTGGTCGCCGCCTGCTGGTAGCGGGCGGTGCGCTGGCGCACGAGGCGCGGGGCCCAGTCCATCGCGCGCAGCTCGTCCATGATCGCCCCGCGCACGCGCGTCGCGCAGTACGTCTCGAACTTCACGCCGCGCTGCGGATCAAACGCGTCGATGGCATCGACGAGCCCGAAGCAGCCGGCCGTGATGAGGTCGTCCGACTCGATCCGCCGCGGCAGCCGCGAAGCGACCCGCTGAGCGTGCTTGCGGACGACCGGCAGATAATGCTCCAGCAGCGCGTTGCGCGACGCATCGCCGGGCGTTCGGCGGTAGGTTCGCCATAATTCCGAGGCGCGGTCGACCGTGGGCTCCAGCGGCGGTGCGTCGCCCGCCGGCTTTTCCGCCGCATCGCCCAGACGCCGCTGCACTTCGCCGGTGAACTGCGGCTTGTTGGACGGGCGATGGCGCTGCAGGCCGTCCTGCATGGCGGGGTGAAGCTTGGTGTGCAGCGACCGCCGCGCATCGTGGAGCCGCTTCTTGACCGCCGCGGCGCTGATGTTCAAAAACGACGCGATCTCCGTCGTCGTATACGCATCAAGATAATAGAGCGTCGTCACCACGCGCTGCGGCTCGGTGAGCTGCGACAGCGCCGCGTGCAACTGCTGATGCAATTCATCGCTCGCCAGCGCCGCCGCCGGACCGGGCTGGCGCGACGGCTGATCGATACCGAGCGGCTGCCAACTCGCCCGCCCGCGCTGCTGCATCAATCGCGCCGCCTGTCGGAACACGATGACGCGGAACCATCCGGCGAACGCCTCCGGGTGCTCGAGCTTGTCCAGACACCGGTGCGCCTCGATGAACGCCTCCTGCGTCACGTCGTGCGCCAGATGGACATCCCCCACGCGCGCCACCGCCGCCGCGTAGGCCATGTCCGCGAAGCGCTCGACCAGTTTCCCGTACGCGTCCCGCGCTCCGTCCCGCGCAGCGACCACCAGTGATCCGACGTCTTCCATGACAGCTCCGATCCGGCGTTGCAATTGAACGAACCCACCAGTGCAACAGTGCGCGCCGATCAATCGAAGGATACCCCCGGAAACGACACAATCCACCGGGTTTTTTCACCGTTGAACCCCGCGTAAAATCATGGTGATTATCGGCACTTGTCGAATCGAACGGCGCTCAGAGAGGATGCGCGCCGTTCGTGTCAGCCGAAGCGGCCGGTGATGTAGTCTTCGGTTTCCTTGAGGTGCGGCCGCTCGAACAGATCGACCGTCGGGCCGAACTCGATGAGTCGGCCCATGTACATGAAGGCGCAGTAGTCGCTGACGCGCGCGGCCTGCTGCATGTTGTGCGTCACGATCAGCACGGTGTACTCGCCGCGCAGCTCGGCGATCAGGTCCTCGATCTTGCCGGTGGCGATGGGGTCCAGGGCGCTGCACGGCTCGTCCATGAGCAGCACCTCCGGCTCGGCGGCGATCGCCCGGGCGATGCAAAGCCGCTGCTGCTGCCCGCCGGACATCGCCAGCGCGCTTTCGTGAAGCCGATCCTTCACTTCGTTCCACAAGGCGGCGCTTTTGAGCGAGCGTTCGCACACTTCCGCGAGCACCTTCTTGTTGCGCTCGCCGTCGATCCGCAGCGGATAGACGACGTTTTCGAACGTGGTCATCGGGAACGGATTGGGCTTCTGAAACACCATGCCCATGCGCTTGCGGAGTTGAATCACATCGACGCTCCGCGCGTAGATGGATTCGTCGGCAAGGAGCATGTCGCCGTCGATGCGCAGATTGTCGATCAGGTCGTTGATGCGGTTGACGGAACGGAGCAGCGTGCTCTTGCCGCAGCCGGACGGGCCGATCAGCGCCGTGACCTTGCCGTGGGGGATGACCATGTTGATGTCGAACAGCGCCTGCTTGGGTCCGTACCAGAGATTGAAATGGCGCACATCGACGGCGGCTTTCTCATCGCGGACGGCCTCGTGCGTTTCGGTCTTGCGGGCCAGGAGCGGATCGATCGGGGCCGGTCGCGCCGCGGGCTTGGCGGATCCGGGAGATCCGGGGGATCCCGGGGGTCCGGCGGGGTTGGTCGAGTTGGCGGACGAAGGCGTGGGCATGCGGATCGATCCTCTAGAAACGGCTGACGACAAATTTACGCCGAAGTCGGGCGCGAAGCCACACGGCCGCCAGATTCAGCGCCGCGATAATGGCGATGAGCAGGAGCGTCGTGGTGAACACCATCGGTTTGGCCGCCTCGGAGTTCTGGCTTTGGAAGCCCACATCGTAAATGTGGAATCCCAGATGCATGAAGCTGCGCTGGGCGTGAATGAAGGGGAAAGTTCCGTCGATGGGCAGTTCGGGCGCGAGTTTGACGGCCCCGACGAGCATCAGCGGCGCGACCTCGCCGGCCCCGCGCGCCATCGCCAGAATCGCGCCCGTCATCACGCCCGGCACGGCGCGCGGCAGGACGATGCGCCGAATCGTCTGCCACTTGCTCGCCCCGCAGGCGTAGGACCCCTGCCGCATCGAACCGGGCACGGCGGCGAGCGCCTCTTCGGTGGCGACGATCACGACCGGCAGCGTCATCAGCGCCAAGGTCAGCGAGGCCCACAGAATGCCGCCGGCGCCGAAGGTCGGGTTGGGCAAGGCGGCGCGGAAGAACCATTGGTCGATGGTCCCGCCGACGCTGTAGCAGAAGAACCCGAGGCCGAACACGCCGAACACGATGCTCGGCACGCCGGCGAGATTGTTGACGGCGATGCGCACGGTCGATACGACCCATCCCGCCTTCGCATACTCGCGCAGGTACAAGGCCGCGAGCACGCCCAGCGGCAGGACGACGAGCGTCATGATCAGCGTCATCACCACGGTGCCGAAGATCGCCGGGAACACGCCGCCTTCGCTGTTGGCCTCGCGCGGCTCGTCGGTCAGGAACTCCCACCAGCGCGCGGCATTGACCTGAAATTTGCCCATCCATGAAAGCTGATTCGCCGGATACGCGCGGACGATGTCGGCGAGCGGTTCGAGCGTGGACACCGCCGGCTTGTCGCCTTCGCCCGCCGTCTTCATCAAAAGCATGAACCGATCGTTCTCGTCGTTGATCGCCTTGATCTTCCGGCTGATCTGCGCGAACCGTGCTTCGGCCCATGCGCGTGTTTTCTCGTAATTTTCGCCGGCTTTTTCGAGTCGCGCCGCGGCCTGGCGATACGCATCGCCGCCGGGCCCCGAGGCCGCGCGGACATCGTGCAGTTCCAGCTCCGCTTCATGTTTGGCGAGCCGGGCTTCTTCCTGTGCGTGATTGACCTGGCCGATGTCGTCCTTTTCCATGGCCCGGCGGGTGCGCCATCGGGCGCGGACCGCTTCGTGGTTCCGCTCGAACGCCGCCCATGCCGCCGCGGGCTCCTCGCACGCCTCGACAAACCCGACCGCCGTCATCGGCGGCGCGAATTGCGACGGTTCGATCAGCGCCGACTGCGTGCGGCCGTCCACGAATTGTTCGACGAGCAATCGCCCGCGCCCGCCGTACTCCGGTTTGAACGCGGCGAGCAGCTCGGCGGCGCGCGCGGCGACCTGCTCGGCGGGCGTGTCCTTAAGTGACATTTGCATGTGCACGAACGCCTGCGGGAATCCGTAGTAGCGCCCCCACTCGAGCCGCTCGGCGATGATCGCCCACTCCGGCTCCTCCCGCTCGGTCACGTCCGCGTCGTCGACCCATTGAAAATGGCTTTGCGTGATGCGGAAGTTGCCCGTTCGGACAAGGCGGCGATGCGCGGGCGCTGACGAGCCGTCGGGCGTGAACGTCTCGCGGCGGGTGATCTCGCCCATGTAGACTTTGCCGCCGGCGGTGGTGAGTTTGACGACGGGCATGGGCCAGAAGGTGGAGGCCCCGAAATAGACGACCAGGCCGAGCAGGCCGACCACCATGAGCACGCAGACGATCAGCGCTCCGCCGGTGAGCCAGATCATCGGTTCTCCGGCGGCGAAGAAGCTCGATCGATGCCGGCGCGAGCGGGCGCGCGGCGAGCGCGTCGGCGGCGAAGGCGGCGGGGGGGAGGATGTATCCAGCACGGTCATAGCTGATACGCCCTCTTGCGGAACCGCTGACGGACGGTTTCGGCGACGGTGTTGACGAGGAAGGTCATGGCGAAGAGCACAAGCGCGGCGAGGAAGAGCGTGCGATAGTGCGTGCCGTCCTTGGGCGCTTCGGGGAGTTCGACGGCGATGTTGGCGGTGAGCGTGCGGAAGCCGGCGAAGATGTTCATGTCGAGAATCGCGGTGTTTCCGGCGGCCATGAGCACGATCATGGTCTCGCCGACCGCGCGGCCGAGACCGATCATCAATGCGGAGAACAGCCCGCTCATCGCCGTCGGCACGATGACGCGCATGGCGGTCTGCCAGGGCGTCGCGCCGGCGCCGAGCGAGGCGGAGCGGAGATGGTCCGGCACGGCGCTGAGCGCATCGTCGGCGATGGTGTAGATGAGCGGAATGATGGCGAAGCCCATGACGAAGCCGACGATCAGGGCGTTGCGCTGAACGTACGTGTCGATGGGCGAAAGGTTGATGCCCCAGATCATCAGCGGCCCGCGCGGGTCCAGGCCCATGCCGTCAAGCCCCGCCGCCAGCGCCCACGTCATCGCCCCGGCGGCGGCGACGGAGCCGAGGAACTTGAGCATGTCCAGACTCGCCAGCGTGCGGCGTGACCAGTGCGATCGCCGCAGGGCCGCGCTGAGCGTGCGATTGACGACCAGCGCGACAACCACAGCGCACACCGGCAAGAGCAGAATCGCCCAACCGCCGACCGCGGAGGCGTAGCGCGCCTGAGCCGGGTCCGTCACTTCCGGCCCCCACGCGGACCACGCCTTCAAATCCCCGCCGAAAAGCACGCGCTCCACCGTCGGCCCGGCCTCGACCGCGAGCAGCGACCCGATCGCGACCGGTACGAGCATGAACAGCAAACGCCACGACGCCAGGCGCAGCGTCCAATGCTCCGGCAGCATCTGCCACACGTATGCACAGAAAAGGAACGACAGCGGCATGGCGACAAAGAGCGTCATCGCCGTCGGCACGATGTGCTCGACGAACGGCGCGAACACCAGCGCCGCCAGAAATCCGAGCACGACGCTCGGCAACGAAGCCATCAGCTCGATCGACGGCTTGATGATCGCCTTGGCGCGCGGGTGCAGGAACTCGCTGGTGAACACCGCGGCGAGCAGCGCGATGGGCGCGCCGAACAGCATGGCGTAGAACGTCGCCTTGATCGTGCCGAAGACGAGCGGGATCAGTCCGAGCTTGGGTTCAAAATCGCTCGTGCCGGAGGACGATTGCCATGCATGCACGGGCGCGGGGTAGCCCTCGTACCAGACGCGCGTGAACAGGGCGCCGAAGGTCGCCTCGGCGTAGCGCGGATCGAATGCGGCGCGGTACACGCCGTTCGGCGTCGCCGCCAAAAGCTCGTTCTCTCGCTCGTTCATCGTCAGCGACGTCACCGCTTCACTGACCGGCAACTGAGCGGCGGCGAGGGTCGAGGCGGTGGTGATGTTGAACATGCGGATCGACCCGTCGGCGAAACCGGCGAGGGCGAGTCGGCGGCGCGGCGAAGGGGCGAAGCTCGTCATGGCCGGGCCGCTGAGGCGCAGGTGTTTGGTGATGGCGAACATGGACAGCGAGCGGGGATCGCGCTCCGCGCCGATGAGGCCGGTCGCTTTGGCGTCGTCATCAGCGTCGGCGAGACGGATGGGGAAACCGGCGGCGACGGCGCCGGTGGAATCGCCCCACAGCAGCGTCGTGGACCCGAGGATGTAGCCGATCGACGTCAGCGCGGCGTCGCCGTCGAACAGCCGGCCGGTCTCGGCGACGTACGGCGAAGCGGGGTCGGCGAGATTGATGCGGGCGAGCGTGCCATCGCGGTAGGCGACGCTCATCTCGCTGCCCGAGCCGGCGACACCGAGGAACATCGCCGCATCATGTTTGCCCGGCGGCAGCGGAATCGCGAGCGGCTTGGCGAATTTGAGCGTCTTCTCGCCGGTGAGCATGTTCTGCGATTGCCGCCCGCGCACGGCGTGAAGCGACAACGTCTCGCCTTCGCCGCTCAGCGCGCCGATGAGCAGGCCGGTCGGCGTGTCCGCCAGCGCGATGTGATGCACCGGCGCATCGGCGATCTTCGCCGTCGTCAGGGCGTGATACGAGACGCTCTGCACGCGGAACTGGCCCTCCCCCGCCCGCTGCAACACACCCTGGTCATAATCGACGATCGCATCCGGCGTCTGCCGGAGCGTCTGGCGCACCGCGGGATCGAGCTTGTCCTCCTCGATGAACTTGCTCACGAACTTGATCTCGACAAGCTGGGCGGACCCGTCGGCGAACCCGAGGGCGACGCGCGGCGAGCCGATGAGACGCGTCGCGGCGGTGATGGTCTTGCCGTCGGCGACCTGCTGCTTGAAGCGCTCGGCTCCGTCGTCAAGGCGAACGACGCGCAGCTCCCCGCCCGTGCTCAAGCTCCACGCCAGCGTGTGATAATCGTCCATGCCCGACAGGATCAGCCCCGCGGGCTGGTCGTGCGGCAGGTCGCGGGGCTCGTCGATCGTGGAGAATTGAAAGAGCGGCGCGACGACGTAGAGCAGATAGAAGCAGACGCCCATGACGGCGATGATCGTGCCCGCCCCGCCGGCGCAGATGAGCAACCGCGCCAGTCCGTCGGCCAAAAGCACGCCCGGCCGGGTGGCGCGGCGGCGACGGCGAGCGGCGGCGGGCGTGGGTTCACTCATGGCAAGACTCTAACGCATCCGGTGCGTGAACCCAATGCGCCTCTCCGCCCCGTTCAGTAATCGGTTTTGATGTTCACGCCGACTTTCGTCAGGTCCTGTCCCGCCAGTTCATAGCTGACGGGCAGGTAGCCGTCCTTGATGACGACCTGCTGACCTTCCTGCGAGAAGACAAGCTTGAGGAACTCGCGGCGGAGCGGGTCCGGCGCCTGAGCGGGCGCGACGTTCACATACAGATACAGGAACCGCGCCAACGGATAATCCGACACGTTCGCCGGATCCGCCGGCACCGCGTCGCTCGATGCGTCCAGCGCCAGCGGAACGACGGCCACGTCGGCGGTCCGGTACCCGATGCCGCTGTAGCCGATGCCGAACTTGTCGGACGCGACGGCCTGCACGACCGACGATGAGCCGGGCTGCTCCTTGACCGAGTCCTTGTAGTCGCCCTTGAACAGCGCATGCTCCTTGAAGAACCCGTAGGTTCCCGAGGCGCTGTTGCGGCCGTAAAGACTGATGGGCTTGCTCGCCCATTCGCCGGTGAGTCCGACGTCGCCCCACGTGACGAGGTCTTTTTCCATGCCGCCCTTGCGCGTCTTGGAGAAGATGGCGTCGATCTGCTGAAGGGTCAGACCCTTTTGCGCGATCGGGTTGTCCTTGTTGACGTAGACGGCGAGCATGTCGATGGCGGTGCGGACCATGGTGGGCTTGTATCCGAAGCGCTGCTCGAAGGCGTCGATCTCGCTGTCCTTCATCGCCCGGCTCATCGGGCCGAAGTTCGACGCCCCCGCGATCAGCGCCGGCGGCGCGGTCGAACTGCCCTTGCCTTCGATCTCGACGGAGACGTTGGGGTAGACCTGCTTGAACTTCTCAGCCCAGAGGGTCATGAGATTGTTCATCGTGTCGGAGCCGACGCTCTTGATCTGCCCCGCCACGCCGGACGTCGGCTTGTAGTGCGGCAGATTCTCGTCGACGGCGACCTGGGCCCGCGCCATGGCGGGCATCGCCGCCAGCACCGCCGCGAACATAGCCCGTTGCATCCATTTTCCGATTCGTGTCATGTGCGAAGCTCCCATGGGACGCGCTTTGTCCTTTGAATTGTGAGCAATTTTACGAACATTCAGGCGTGCCCGCCAATGGGGCGGACGGGGCGGCGCAACGGGAACCGGCGGGGGTGGTGGCGTGAAGGCGGGGATGGATTTAGACTGATGGGTCGTGCTTGAGGTCTTTTCACCCGCCAATTCCATAACCAGGAGCTGATCATGTCAGATGCATCTTCCCGCCGGACATTCATCAAGCAATCGGGCGTGCTCGTCGCAGGCGCCGCGATCGCTTCCTCCATCAGCCGCGCGTCCTACGCCGCCGGCAACGACACGATCAAGTTCGCCCTGGTGGGCTGCGGCGGACGCGGCAGCGGCGCCGCCGATCAGATCATGAACTCCAAGGGCAACGTCAAGCTCATGGCCGTCGCCGACGCCTTCGAGAACAAGGCCCAGGACGCCATCAAGAATCTCTCGCGCAAGCACAAGGACAAGATCGACGTGCCGAACGATCGCGTGTTCGTCGGCCTCGACGCCTACAAGAAGGCGATCGATGCGGGCGTGGACCTGGTCGTGATCGCCACGCCCCCCGGCTTCAAGACCCCGCAGTTCGAGTACGCGGTCAAGCAGGGCAAGCACATCTTCTGCGAAAAGCCCATCGCCACCGACGCCCCGGGCGTGCGGCGGTTCATGGCGGCCGTCGAAGAATCCAAAAAGAAAAACCTCATGGTCGGCATCGGCCTTCAGCGCCACCATGAACCGCGCTACATCGAAACCGTCAAGCGCCTTCACGACGGCGCGATCGGCGATATCATCGCCCTGCGCGTCTACTGGGACGGCAACGGCATCTGGTACCGCAACAAGATGCCCGGACAGTCCGAGATGGCCTTCCAGTGCAACAACTGGTACCACTTCAACTGGGCCTGCGGCGACCAGATCTGCGAACAGCACATCCACAACCTCGACGTCGGCTGCTGGGTCAAGGGCGCTTACCCCGTCGAGTGCAACGGCATGGGCGGCGGCGAACAACGCATGGGCGGCGACCGCACCAAGAGCCAGATCTTCGACCACACCTTCTGCGAATACACCTTCCCCGACGGCACCAAGATGTTCAGCCAGGGACGCCACCTTCAGGGCGGATGGCAGAATGTGAGCGAATTCGCCCACGGCTCCAAGGGCACTTCCGACCCCAGCGGTTGGATCAAGGGCGAAAACAACTGGACCTTCAAGGGCGACAGCCCCGGCGGCCACCAGCAGGAACAGCTTGACCTGATCGACGCCCTGATGCGCGGCGAAATCTACAACGAAGGCGAATACGGAGCCAAGTCCACCTTCACCGCCATCCTCGGCCGCGAGGCCTGCTACTCCGGCAAGGTCCTCAAGTGGGACGAACTGCTCGCCAAGGGCACCGACCTGTGCCCGGGCATCGACACGTGGACCCTCGACTCCGCCCCACCCCCCACCGCCCGCCCCGACAAGGACGGCAAATACCCCTACCCCGTCCCCGGCCAGCACAATCCCTTCGCCTGAGCCGGACGCACAACCTGACGCACCCCGAAGCCCATGGCCTCACGCCATGGGCTTCTTGTTGCATGCGGCGGGTGTTCATGACCGCCGCTTCATGCGTTGGCATGCTGAAAAACGCGCGGCATTCAGAAGGCGTCGGGACGGGTGAGCAGGAGCAGGAGGTAGGGGGCGAGGGCGGCGGCGGTGAGGGAGAGGGACCAGAGGGCGAGCCAGAGGAGGCCGCGCCAGCGGCGGGACCAGATCAGGTAGATCGGAACGGTCAGGGGCCAGGTGAAGAGCATGATGATGCGGACGATTCGGCGGAGGGGCAGGTGCAGGCGGCGCGCATCGGCGGCGCAGGCGAGGACGATGATGATCGAGATGCTCAAGCGAAAGAGCAGGTCGATGGGCGCCGATGCGTCGCCGGCGGCCAGGTGGATGCCCCACGAGAGAAACAGAAAGTGGAGAAACGCGAGGTGGATTTTCAGGAAGGTCGCGTCGGAGGATGTGGGCATGGCGGGAACCCGGAAAGGGAAGTGCGGTAGGGATTGTCGCGGATCAGATGCGGGCGTGCAACCGAAGGCGGAAGGTTGAAGGGCGCGTCGGGCGGCGCGTCGAGCGGGGCACCGCAGTCGGGTGCGCCGGCGCGGTGGGTCATATTTCCCACTTGGCGCACCCGTGTTTCGCAATTCGCGCACGGGGAAGGCAAATTCGCCCCGTGGATGCGCACGAGTTTCCGTAAGTCCTTGATTGATCGCGCACGGGGCGCGCAGGCGCTTCCGCGGCGGTGCGCACCGGTCTGTCCGGTGCGCGCGGGATGAGGGATGTGAGCGGAAAATGCTTGATTTTGAGAGAGAAACGAAGGCGCATGAACGAGGTGAAAAATCGGGGGCGGGTGCGCCGGTGCGAATGGGGAATAGGCCCCAAAAGAAAGCCCGCCCCGTTGAAACGGGGCGGGCCGATGATTTTGGGAGTAATGGGCCGCGGATTACTCGGCGGGCTTGTCCGCGTCAGCCGGGGCTTGGGCGGTTTCCGGGGCGGGTTCGGACTTGCCGGCGCCTTTGCGGAGCTTGGCGGCGAAGGCGGTGCGGTTGTCCTGCTTGGCGCGGCGGTTGGACTTGGAGGTGTGGTTGTGACGCTCCTCGTCGCCGACGAGCTGGAGGACGACCAGATCGGAGCCGTCGCCGATGCGGTGACGGGCGAGCTTGATGACGCGGGTGTATCCGCCGGGTCGTTCCTTGAAGCGGGGGCCGAGCTCGTCAAAGAGCTTCTGGATGAGGGTTTTCTCATCGATGCGCTCTTCCTGGCCGCCCTTGATGACGTAGATCAGCTCGCGGTCGCCGACGATCGAGATCGCGCGGCGGCGGGAGGCGAGGTCGCCCTTGCGGGCGAGGGTGATGAGCTTGTCGACCATCGGACGGACGGCCTTGGCTCGGGGATAGGTCGTGGTGATCTGGCCGTGCTGAATAAGCGCGGCGGCGAGATTGCGGAGCGTGGCGAGGCGATGCTCCGAATCGCGTCCGAGTTTGATTCCACCGATGGCGTGTCGCATGACGTTACCCTTCCAGTGCGAAGCGTCGCTTCGCGATGAGTGCGTAAATTACTCGACGCCGACCTCTTCGTCGAAGTCCATTTCCGAATCGTCGGTCGAGTCGACGAGGGCGAGGCCCAGGTCGGCGAGCTTGCGCTTGATCTCGCGCAGACTGGTCTTGCCGAAGGAGCGGATCTTGAGCAGATCGCTCTCGCTGAGTCGGGTCAGTTCGCCGACGGTCTTGACGCCGGCGGAGTCGAGGCAGTTGTTGGCGCGGACGGACAGGTCCAGGTCGGCGACGCTCATGCTCAGCCTGCTCTCCTGCTCCTGCTCGGCTTCGACGGCGCTGACGGCGGACTCGCTGACGGTCTGCTCGCCCAGCTCGAAGTACTGCACGAACGGATTGAGGTGCTTGCGCATGACCTTGGCCGCTTCGACGAGGGCCAGTTCGGGCGTGATCGCGCCGTTGGTCCAGATTTCGAGGGTCAGCTTGTCGTAGTTGGTCTTCTGGCCGACGCGGGTGTCCTCGACCTTGTAGCGGACGCGGACGACGGGGGAGAAGATGGCGTCGACGTGAATGGTTCCGACCTGGCGCTCCTCCTCGCGTTCGGCGAGTTCGGAAGCGGGGACGTAGCCGCGGCCCTTCTCGACGGTGAAGTCGATGTCGAAATCGATTTCCTGCGTCAGGGTCGCGATGATCAGACTCTTGTTGAGGACGGTGATGGACGTGTCGGCTTCGATGAGGTCGGCGGTGACTTCGCCGGGGCCGGTCGCGCCGAGGGTCATGGTCTTGGGCTCATCGCCTTCGAGGGACACGACGAGGTTCTTGATGTTGAGGATGATGTCGGTGACGTCTTCCTGCACGCCGGTGATCGAGGTGAACTCGTGCGCGGCACCGGAGATTTTCACCTTGGTGACGGCGGCGCCTTCGATGGTGGACAGGAGGATGCGGCGGAGACTGTTGCCGACGGTGGTGCCCAGGCCGCGTTCGAACGGTTCAATGGTGAACTTGCCGAACGTGCCGGAATTGTTGGCGTCGGGGATGACACGGGTGGGAAGCTCGAGACCTCTCCAGCGAACTCGCATGGTCGTATTCCTTCAGTGCAGCAATGCCTTGGGGCGGTGTCGCTCCGGGTATCGGTGACGCAGGATCGGCTGCAACGATCAAGGTCCCTGCTGTCCGGGCGATGTATTCGTTGTGCGGAGTGGGGAGTTGGGCGTGTGGAGTGCTTTTCACTCCGCATTCCGCGCTCCACATTCCACGTTTATTTACACGCGGCGCTTTTTGCGGGGGCGGCAGCCGTTGTGGGGGATCGGGGTGCAGTCTTCGATGGCCGTGACCTTCAGGCCGTTGGCCTGAAGGGCGGTGACGGCGGATTCGCGTCCGGGACCGGGGCCCTTGATCTTCGCCTCGATCTCCTGCATGCCCATCTTCTTGACTTTGGCGGCGACGTTTTCCGCGGCGCGCGTGGCGGCGAAGGGGGTCGACTTGCGGGCGCCCTTGAAGCCGACGGAGCCGGCCGAGTCCCAGGCGAGCACCTCGCCGGCGGTGTCGGTGATGGTGATCTGGGTGTTGTTGAAGGTCGCCTTGATGTAGGCGATGCCGCGGGAGACGTTGCGACGGATTTTGGCTTTCTTGCTCATGAGGTCCCTCGAAGCTGCTGGCGCTACCACCGGGGTAGCTCACTTCGGTGTTTCGTTTCGTACGTTTGAACGCGCGGGGCAAGCCCCGCCGCTAAATGTTATTTCGTGACGCCCTTCTTGCCGGCGACGGTCTTCTTCTTGCCCTTGCGGGTGCGGGCGTTGGTCTGGGTGCGCTGACCGCGGACGGGCAGGCCGCGGCGGTGACGATCGCCGCGGTAGCAGCGGATGTCGCGCATGCGGGCGATGTTCTGGCTGATCTGGCGGCGAAGAGCGCCTTCGACCACGTAGTTGTTTTCAAGCACGTGGTTGAGCTTGGCGATTTCGTCTTCGGTCAGCTTGTTGGCGCGGAGCTGTCCGTCGATGCCGACTTCCTTGAGGATGTCATCAGCGAACTTGGGCCCGATGCCATAGATGTACCGCAGGGAGATGCGGACGGGCTTGTTATCGGGGATGTCGACACCTGAGATACGAGGCATTTGTTGCTCCTTGGGCAATCACGCCGCAAGCGGCGTCGCTAAACAATCAGCCCTGCCGCTGCTTGTGCTTGGGGTTGGTGCAGATGACCCGCACGACGCCCTTGCGGCGGATGACTTTGCAGTGCTCACAGATCCGTTTGACGCTGGATCGGACTTTCATGACTTACCTTCCAAACGCGGGGCGTGGCCCCGCCGCTAAACGATGTCGATTCAATGCCGATACGTGATTCGGCCTTTGGTCAGGTCGTACGGGCTGATCTCCACCGTGACCTTGTCGCCGGGCACGATCTTGATGTAGTGCATCCGCATTTTGCCCGCCAGATGAGCCAGCACCTCGTGCCCGTTCTCAAGTTTCACCTTGAACATCGCATTCGGCAGTGCATCGAGCACTTCGGCTTCAATCTGGATTTTGTCTTCTTTGGCCATGCTGTTCCGTACAAGTTTCTTAAAGCGTCAGCACGTCGCAGCCGTCTTCCGTCACGGCGATCGTGTGCTCGTAGTGCGCCGCCGGCTTGCCGTCGACCGTCACCACTGTCCAACCGTCATCCAGCGTCCGGACCTGCTCGCTGCCCAGTGTGCACATCGGCTCCACCGCCAGCACCATGCCCGGCACCAGATCAATGTCGTGCCGGATCAGCTCGCGGCTGACAAAGTTCGGCACCTTCGGCTCCTCGTGCATCACCCGGCCGATGCCGTGACCCACGAAGTCCTTGATCACCCCCAGGCCCAGCGACTCGGCGTGACGCTGCATCTTGCGCGCCACGTGAGACCACTTGGCCCCGGGCTTGATATTCTCGACCGCGATCCGAAGCACATGCTCCGTCGCGGCACATAGCTTCTTGGCCTCCGGCGAAACCTGCCCGACCATGATCGTCGTCGCAGAGTCGCCGCACCATCCATTGACCCGCACGCCGAAGTCGATGCTCACCACATCGCCTTCCTTGATCACGCGCGGTCCGGGTATCCCGTGCACCACTTCGTCATTGACGCTGATGCACGTGTACGCCGGGAAGCCCTCGCCTTCGTTATACGTGGGGTACCACTTGAAGAGGCCCACGGCGCCGGGGTGCTCGGCGATTGTCTTGCCCGCGATGGCGTCCAGCTCGCCCGTCGTCACACCCGGCACGCATGCCGCTCTGCAACGCTCGAGCGTCTGTCGCACCAATTGGCCGGCCCGGCGCATCTGCTCGATCTCTTGGGACGATTTCAAGCTGATTGCCATAACCACGCCATTGGTCCTCGCGTCGACCACGCACCACCGGACCCACCGATCGGCGCGAAGCATCTATTTTAACCACGTTCAGCGGCGTCTTCCACCGAACGCGCGTCCCTTTCCGTGAGACTTCTTACGATCCGCGTGCTCCGCGGATGCGGCTCCCGGCGGTCTCGCCGCCGAGGAAACCACGGTAATTGCGCATCAACAGGTTCGCCTCGATCCGCTGCACGAAGTCCAGCGCCACGCTGACCGTGATCAGCAGGCCCGTGCCGCCCAGGAAGCTCGAAACGAAGAACGGGATGCCGAACGCCCCGCTGATGATCGTCGGGACCACGGCGATGACGGCCAGGAACCCGCCGCCGACGTAGGTGATCCGCTCCATGACTTTTTCGAGATAGTCGGCCGTGCGCGGGCCCGGACGCAGGCCGGGGATGAAGCTGCCGTGATCACGGAGCTGCTCGGCCATTTCATGCGGCTGGAACTGCACGCTCGTCCAGAAGTACGAGAAGAAATAGATCAGCCCGACATACAGGAGCACGTACAGATAGTTGTACCGGCCCATGGACAGTTCGTTGGCGAAGAACCCGAAGAAGCTCTCCCACCAGTGCCACTCCTGCGCCTTGCCGACGTTGGTGAGCCAGGGCAGAAGCATGGCGGGGATCATCATCAGGGAACTGGCGAAGATGATCGGCATCACGCCGCCGTGGTTGACGCGAAGGGGCAGATAGCTGCGCTGTCCGCCGTAGACGCGCCGCCCGCGGGTGTGCTTGGCCTGCTGCACCGGAATGCGGCGCTGGCCCTGCGTGATGAGCACGGTGCCGGCGACGACGAAGAGGAAGGCGGCGATGAGGAAGATCACCTTCATCGGGTCCATGGTCTTGGTGGCGTCGCCGGTGGCGGCCAGCTCAAAGTTGGCGGCGACCCAGTGCAGGGCGCCGGGCATTTTGGAGATGATGCCGGCTGTGATGATCAGCGAGGCGCCGTTGCCGATGCCGTACTTGTCGATCTGCTCGCCGAGCCACATCAGGAACATCGTCCCGGTGGTCATGCCCAGGATGCCGCAGCCCCAGAAGGTGAACGAGTACTCGAACCCGGGGTAAACCAGGTGCGAGCGGAGGAAAAACTGCATATAGAAGATGGACTGAATCAGGCAGAGGGCGAAGGTGGCGTAGCGCGTGTATTCCTGAATCTTCTGCCGGCCCGCGGGGCCTTCCTTCTGCATCTGCTTGAGCGGCTCATACACGGTGGCCAGAAGCTGGAAGATAATGGCGGCGGAGATGTACGGCAGGATGCCCAGACCGAAGAGCGTCGACTGACCGAGCGCACCACCGGTGAAGATGCTGATGAAGTTGGCCAGATCGCCCAGCGCGGTGCCCTGCTGTTTGGCGAAGAGGGCCTTAAGCTCGTTCTGATCGACGGCGGGCAGGGGAATCCAGAAGCCGATGCGATAGATGACGAGCATTCCGAGCGTGAACAGGAGTTTGTTCCGCAGGTCGGGGATCTTGAAGATGTTGAGAAAAGCCTGAAACATCGCCGCTCACTTATGCGCTGGGTTGGGCTTTGGCCTTCATGCTCACGACGTTCGCCGAACCGCCGGCCGCTTCGATCTTGACGCGGGCGGCTTCGGAGAACTGGTTGGCGGACACGGACAGTTTCTTGGTGATCTCGCCGTTGGCCAGGACCTTCAGGGGCATGCCGTTGTCGGGGACGAGGCCGGCCTTGATGAGGGCGGCGGGATCGACGGTGGCGCCGGCGTCAAAGAACTGCTCCAGGTCCGAGACGTTGATGACGTTGAAGCGGACGGTGAAGTTGGCGTTGTTGAAACCGCGCTTGGGGATGCGGCGGAAGTAGGCCATCTGGCCGCCTTCACGGGTCGCGCGGATGGAGCCGGAGAAACCGGAGCGGGACCCGGCGCCCTTGACGCCGCGGCCGGAGGTCTTGCCGTGGCCGGACCCGATGCCGCGGCCGACGCGCTTGCGACGCTTGTGCTTGCCGACGAGCTTGGTGATGTCGTGAATCATCATGGCGGTGGTCTTTCAGTCAGTCGATTCTTTTGCAATTCGATCAGAGACACGCGGGGCGATGCCCCGCCGCTAAACAGTTACTCGGCGGCCGGTGCTTCGCCGGCGCCGGCGCCATCGGCGGGCGCTTCGTCACGACCACGGCCTCGGCCGCGACCGCCGCCCTGCTTGCCGCCGCGACCCTTGCCCTTCTCGGCCTTCTTGCCCTGCGGGCCGCGCGGCTTGTTGGGGTCGGTCTTGACGGCCGTCACGTAGCGGCGACCGGCTTCGATGACTTCCTCGACGCGCGAGGTGCCGAGCTTGACGCCGCGCAACTCTTCGATCGTCGCCTTGGTGCGAAGCTGGAGCAGGCCTTCCATGACGGCCTTGGCCAGGTTGCGCTGGTTCGTCGAACCCGTCGCCTTGGTCAGAACGTCATGCAGACCGGCCATCTCGAGCACCGCGCGGACGGTGCCGCCGGCGATGACGCCCGTACCGGCGGAGGCGGGGACGATCTTGACGGTCGAAGCCAGGAAGCGTCCGGTGACGGCGTGCGGCACGGTGCCTTCCTGGAGGATGACGCGGTGGAGATTTTTCTTGGCGTCCTTCTGGGCCTTCTCGATGGCGGCGGGAACGCCGGGGGCCTTGGCGTAGCCGAGGCCGACGCGTCCGTTGCGATCGCCGACGACGACGAGGGCGCCGAAGCTGAATCGGCGGCCGCCCTTGACGGTCGAGGAGGTGCGGTAGATGCCGATGGTTGTGGACTCTAGTCCACCGGATTCTTCTAAGAACTCTGCCATGGTGTTGCCGTTTCCAGGTTCGAGTGAATCAGAGCGTGATCGATCAGAACTTCAGGCCGCCTTCGCGGGCTGCTTCAGCCAGGGCCTTGACGCGGCCGTGGAACCGGTAGCCGCCGCGGTCGAAGGCGACGGTTTGGACGCCCGCCTCTTTGGCCCGCTCGGCCAGCGCCTTGCCGACCTCGGTCGCCGCGGCGGTGTTGGAGCCCTTCTCCAGCGCCTTGCTCGAGGCGGCGGCGAGGGTCTTGCCCTGCACGTCGTCGATGATCTGAGCGTAGATGTGCTGGTTGGAGCGGAAGACGCACAGGCGCGGGCGCTCGGTCGTGCCGAAGAGGCGCTTGCGGATGCCGTAACGACGGCGGGTGCGACGGATTGTTTTCTGAGCGTGTTTGTCCATGGTCGTAACCTTTGTCGTGCTCTAACAGGGGGCCGATTAACCGCCGCCGCCGGCGAACGCCTTGCCTTCCTTGCGGACGATGACTTCGTCGACGTACTTGATGCCCTTGCCGTTGTAGGGTTCGGGCTTGCGCTGGGCGCGGGCGGCGGCGGCGAACTGGCCGACGGCCTGACGATCAGCGCCGGTGACGGTGATCTTGTTGCCATCGACGGCGACCTTGACGCCGGCGGGCACGGCCACGTAGCGCGTGTCCGCATAGCCGACGACGAGGGCCAGCTTGCCGCCCTGAAGCTTGGCGGTCCAGCCCACGCCGTTGACCTCCAGCTCCTTCTTGAAGCCCTTGGTGACGCCGGTGATCATGTTATTGATCAGGGCGCGGGTCAGGCCGTGGTACGCCTTGGTCTGCTTCAGGTCATTGGCGCGTTCGACGCGGACCTGCTTCTTGTCGGCGTCGACGATCACCTTGACTTCGGGGCGATGCTCATAGGTGAGCGTCGCGTCCTTACCTTTGACGGTGATCATGCGTCCGGCAAGCGTGACGGTCGCGCCGCTGGGCAGATCGATGGGTTTGTTTCCGATGCGACTCATGATTCGACTTTCCGTGTGTTATTCGACGGTGGCCAGCAGTTCGCCGCCGACGCGTTTTTCGCGTGCCTGGCGGTCCGAGAGAATGCCCGAGGAGGTCGAGACGATGGCGATGCCCAGGCCGTCGAGCACGCGGGGCAGGTCATCGACGCCGCGGTAGACCCGGGCGCTGGGGCGCGAAACGCGCTGGACCTTGTGGATGACCTGTTCGCCGCGCGAGCCGTACTTGAGGTTCACGCGGAGCAGGCCCTGTCCGGTGCCGTCGTCGATGGGGTCGAACCCGGCGATGTAGCCCTCTTCGGTGAGGACCTTGGCGATGCCGGCGCAGACCTTGGACTGGCGGATCATCACATGGTCGGCCTTGTTGCGGACCGCGTTGCGAATCCGGGTGAGCATGTCGGCGATGGGGTCGCTCAATGACATTTCGTATCGTCCTTAGATGCGGGGTCGGGGGTCAGGGGTCGGGGATCGGGGTTGGCATCGGGGCTGATCCCCGATCCCTGATCCCGTGTCTTACCAGCTTGCCTTACGCATGCCGGGGATCTTGCCTTCCAGGGCCAGTTCGCGGAGTTTGATGCGCGAGATCTTGAGCTTGCGGTACACGCCGCGCGTCCGGCCGGTCAGGGCGCAGTAGTTGTGCAGGCGGGTCGGGCTCGCATCACGGGGCAGGCGCGCCAGACCGGCGTAGTCGCCCGCTTCCTTGAGCTGCTTGCGAAGAGCGCGGTACTTGTCGACCGTCTTCTGCACGCGATCCATACGGGTTTTCAAGCTCTTTACGGACATTGCATCAAGCTCCAGTTAGCTCAGTTGTTTTCCGGTTTGACAAAGGGCACGCCCATCTCGGCCAGCAGGAACTTGCTCTTCTGCGCATCGGAGTTCTCGAACACGAAGTTGAAGTTCATGCCATGGCTGTACTGGGCGTCGGCCATGTTGATTTCGGGGAAGATGCCCTGTTCGGTCACGCCGAACGACCAGTTGCCGCTCTTGTCCATGCCCTTGTCGGAGAGCCCGCGGAAGTCCTTGACGCGCGGGATCGCCAGTGAAAAGAGCCGGTCGAAGAACTCCCACATGCGGGCGCCGCGGAGCGTCACCATCGCGTGCGTCTCATAGCCCTCGCGGACCTTGAAGTTCGCCACCGACTTGCGGCTGGCGATCATCACGGCCTTCTGACCGCTGATGGCGGCAAGGTCATTGAGCACCTGCTCACGGACCTGCGGGCGGATCTTGGTGCCGTCGAGCTCCTTGCCCATGCCGCAGTTGATCACGATCTTCGTGAGCCGCGGAAGGGCCAGGCGATTCTTGATGCCGAATTTCTCGGCCACCTTCGGCGCCACTTCCTTGTTGAACTTTTCCTTCATGCGTGGAGGCATGATCGTGTCCTTTTTGAATCACGCCGCGAGCGGCGGCGCTAAACGGTCGGCCTCTTTCAGCGGGCCTTCTTAAGGGTACTGAGCACATCGCCGCCCTTGACGGCGAGGCGGACCTTGGAGCCGTCGGCTTTCGTCTCGAAACGGACGCGCGTGGGCTTGTTGGCCGAGGGGCTGATCGGCGAGACGTTGGAGATGTGAATGGGCATCTCCTTGTCGACGCGCCCGCCCTGCGGATTGGCCTGGCTGGGGCGCACGTGCTTCTGACGCACATTGCGGCCCTCGACGACGACTTTCTGGTTCTTGACATCGACCTTGAGGACCTTGCCGGTCTTCCCGCGTTCGTTGCCCGCGGTGATCATGACGATGTCGCCTTGTTTGACATGCTGAGGCATCAGACCACCTCCGTGGCGAGCGAGACAATCTTCATGTAGCCCTTTTCACGCAGCTCGCGGGCCACCGCTCCGAAGATACGCGTGCCGCGCGGCTCGCCTTCCTTGGAGATGATGACCACGGCGTTGCGATCGAAGCGGACGTAGCTGCCGTCGGCGCGCTTGGTCGGATAGGAGGTGCGGACGACGACGGCCGTGCACACTTCGTGCTCCTTGACTTCGCCGTTGGGCAGCGCCTTTTTGATCGCGACGATGCACCGGTCGCCGATGTCGGCGGTCGTGCGGGTGAACTGTCCGCGGCCGGTCGAACCCTTGAGCACGCGGATGATCATCGCCGTCTTGGCGCCGCTGTTGTCAGCGACATCGACTCTGGCTTCTGCCTGAATCATTGACCTTCACCTCCGGCGGGGGCCTTGGTCACGATGCGGACCAGCCGCCAGCATTTGGTCTTGGAAATCGGACGGCAGGGCACGATCTCGACCGTATCCCCGGCGTGCGAGAGGTTCTCCGGGTCGTGCACATGGAACACGCTGCGGCGCTTGACGTACTTGCCGTACTTGGCGTCGCGCTGCTTGAAGGTCGTGACGACCTTGCGCGTCGTCGAGCACTTGTCGGAGACGACTTGCCCGACGCGGGCGCCCTTGAGGGGCTTACGGGCCTGAGTTGCGGTTGCGGGTGAAGTCATGACTTAGCGGCCTCCGACTGCCGAATCTGGCGCGCCCGCTGCTCGGTCTTGAGCCGGGCAACGTCGCGGCGGGTTTTGCGAATCTGGCTCGGGTCTTCGAGCTTTTCCGTCACGGCCTGACTCTTGAGATCGAAAAGGTGACGCTGGAGGCGATCCGTTTCGATCTGCAATTCCTCGGCCGACATCTTGTGTGCTTCTTCAGCTTTCATGGTCGTACTCTTTGGGTCATCAGACGGTGTGACGGCGGCTGATCAAGCGGGTCTTGACCGGCATCTTGTGGGCGATACGCGCCATCGCTTCCTTGGCCAGGTTCTCCGGCACGCCGGCGATCTCGAAGAGCACCGTGCCGGGCTTGACCACCGCCGCCCAGTAATCCGTGTCCGCCTTGCCCTTGCCCATTCGGGTTTCCAAGGGCTTCTTGGAGATGGGCTTATCCGGGAACACGCGGATGTAGATCTTGCCCTGACGACGCAAAAAGTGCGTCGCCGCCACGCGGCCCGCTTCCAGCACGCGCCCGCTCACCCACGCCGTGTCCAGCGACTGCAATCCGAATTCGCCGAACGCCACGTAGTTGCCGCGCGTCGCGTTGCCCTTCATCTTGCCGCGCTGCTGCTTGCGGTACTTGACTCTCTTGGGCATCAATGCCATGGTTCGAACTCCGTATCACACGCCTTAAGCGGCGTCGCTGAACAGTTAATGGCGGCCACGAGCACGCGGACGGGCGCCGGCCGCGCGGCTGGCATATTCCTCAGGCAGCGCCTGACCGTACATGCCCTTGTAGATCCAAACCTTGCACCCGATCGCGCCGTAGGTCGTGAACGCCTCGGCAATCCCGTAGTCCACGTTGGCCTGAAGCGTCTGAAGCGGAATCGAGCCCAGACGAATCTTCTCGGTGCGGGCGATTTCCGCGCCGCCCAAGCGACCGGCGATCTGGATCTTCACACCCAGCGCCCCCGCCGCCATGCACGCGTCGGCACGCATCTTCAGAACGCGGCGGAAACCCGCACGCTTCTTAAGCTGCTCCGCCACGCCTTCGGCAACGAGCTTGGCGTCGAGGTCGGCGTTCTTGATCTCGACGATGTCGATCGAGACCTTGCGGCCGGTCAGCTTCATCAGGTCGCCGGTAAGCTGCTCGACGCCCGCGCCCTTGGGTCCGATGACCAGGCCGGGGCGAGCGGTCTTGATGATGATCTTGAGTTCTTCGCGGGTGCGCTCGATGTGGATGTCCGACACGGCCGCGAAAGGCGGACGGCGGTTGAGCACATCGTCGCAGTACTTGCGAATCTTCTCGTCTTCGACCAGAAGCTGCCCGTAGAGCACCTTCGGAGCGTACCAGCGGCTGCGGTGCGCTTCGGTGATGCCGACTCGGAAACCAAATGGATGCGTCTTCTGTCCCATGTTTACCTTTCGTCAACACTCACATGAATGTGGCTGGTGCGCTTCATGATCGGGTGCGCCCGGCCGCGGTCCTTGGGCTGGTGGCGCTTCATGACCGGGCCTTCGTCGACGCGAGCGATCGTGACGACCAGCTTGCGGACATCGGCCTCGGCCTGGTCAGCGTTGGCCTTGGCCGACAAGAGCACCTTCTTGACCAGGACGGCGGCGCGCTTCTTGGAGAACTCAAGCTGCGTCAGTGCCTTGTCAAGCGGCTTGTTTCGGATCAGACCGGCGACCAGCCGCGCTTTGCGCGGGCTGATGCGGGCGAATTTGTGGGAGGCGTTGTAAGCCATGATTCAATGCTCCGGTGCTCAAAGCCCAGCGATCAGGGCGTGGCCTTTTCCTTGATGCGGTGACCTTTGAAGGTCCGCGTGAAGCTGAATTCGCCGAGTTTGTGCCCGACCATGTCTTCGGTCACGAACACGGTGTTGAAGATGCGGCCGTTGTGGACTTCGAAGGTGTGACCGACGAACTCGGGCACGATCGTGCATCGCCGGGCCCAGGTGCGGATGGGCGCCTTGCGGCTCTGCTGGTTCAGAATCTCGACCTTGCGGTAGAGCTTCTCGTCCACGAACGGTCCTTTTTTGACGCTGCGTGCCATGCGTTGCGTTCCTTATCCGATTACTTGCTGACCTTGATGATGCCGTAGCGCTTGGAGCGGCGGCGGCGGATGATCCGCTTGTTGGACGCCTTGCGCTTGTTGCGCGTCGGGCCGCCCTTGGCGAACACGCCCGTCGGCGACACCGGCGGACGACCGCCCTTGCTGCGCCCTTCACCACCGCCATGCGGGTGGGCATGGTGGCTCATCGCCATGCCGCGCACCGTCGGGCGGATGCCCAGCCAGCGCTTGCGGCCGGCCTTGCCCAGCCGGACGTTCTGATGATCCGTATTGCCGACCTGACCGATGGTCGCGCGGCAGTTGAGGGAGACCTGCCGGATTTCGCCCGACGGCAACACCAGCGTCGCCCACTTGCCTTCCTTGTTCATCAGCCGCGCCGACGAACCGGCCGAGCGGCAGAGCTGACCGCCCTTGCCGGGGGTCATCTCAATGTTGTGCAGACTCAGACCCGAGGGAATGTCCTTGATCCGCATCGCGTTGCCGACATCCGGCTCGACGGGGCCCGACCCGCTGACGACGGTCATCCCGTCGGTGAGGCCGACCGGAGCGAGGATGTACGCCTTGGTGCCGTCGGCGTACTGAAGCAGCGCGATGTTGGCGGAGCGATTGGGGTCGTATTCGATGCCGATGACGGTGGCCGGTTCATCGAAGCGATTGCGCTTGAAATCGATGACGCGGTAACGGCGCTTGTGGCCGCCGCCGCGGTGACGGACGGTGATGACGCCCTTGTGGTTGCGTCCGCCGGTCTTGACGAGCGGCTTGAGCAGCGTCTTCTCCGGCGTCTTCTTGGTGACATCGGTGAACATGTTCACCGAGCTGTTGCGCCGGCCGGCACTGGTGGGTTTGTAAACTCTGATCGCCATGAGTCGTCTTCCGTAGGCGCGACCAACGGTCGCGGCTTTGCATTAGAACAGGTCGATGCGGTCTTCTTCGTGAAGCTGGACGGTCGCCCGCTTCCAACTGGGGCTCACGCCGACGCCGTAGCGCGTCCGCTTGGTCTTGCCGTCGCGGTTCTGCGTCGCTACGCTCAGCACGCGCACCTTGTAGAGCTTCTGAACCGCGTCGCGGATCTGCTGTTTGTTCGCATCGGGATGCACCTCGAAGCTCACGCGATTGCGCGCCTGAGACTCCCAGGTGCTCTTTTCCGTAATGAGCGGCTTGATGATGATCTGGGTGGGCTGCATCAGGCGGCCTCCTCAACATTGGCGCTGGACTTGAGCGAGTCGATCCATCCCTCGAGCGTCGCCTTGTCCACCAACACAAAACGCCTCGACAGAAGGTCGTAGGCGTTGAGCTGGTCCATGTGGATGATCTGGATGTCGGCGACATTGCGGGCCGAGAGGCGCGTGTTGGCGTCTTGCGGATTGATCGCCAGCAGGCAGGTGCGGTCAATGCCCAGCGCCGAAAGCACCGAGACGAACTGCTTGGTTTTGGGGGCCTTGAAGTCAAAGGAATCGACGACCTTGATCTCGCCGTCGACGGCCTTGGCGAGCATCGCGTTGCGGGTCGCGAGGCGGCGCATCTTCACGGGCATGTCCTGGCGCCAGTCCTTGGTGCGTTTGCCGAAGGCCACGCCGCCGCCCTTCATGATGTTCGTGCGAACCGCGCCGCGGCGGGCGTTGCCGGTGCCCTTCTGGCGATAGAGCTTGCGGGTCGAACCCTCGACCTGCGAGCGGTTCTTGGTCGCACTGGTGCCCTGACGCTTGTTGGCGTGGTACATCACGTACGCCTGCTTGAGCAGGGTCGGACGGATTTCGCCGCCGAGCAGTTGCTCGTCGAGCTTGATCGTGCCGGTCTGCTTGCCGGCCAGGGAATAGACAGGTATTTCGAGCATGATCGCTTACCTGGCTCCTCATCGGAGCGATTTCGCCGCATGAAGCTCGCCTCATTACACACGAAGCGTCTTTTAGTGCGACTCGGTTTCCATTGATCCGCTCTCCGCCTCATGCGGGGAGCGGTTGAGTCTTATGTCAAACGCGGCTTTAGCCGGCGGCTTCCGCAGCTTTGCGGGCCTTGGGCTTGTAGAGCCGGGTGGCGACGCGGATCGTCACCATCGCATTGTTCGCCCCGGGCACCGGGCCCTTGACGAGCATGACGTTCTTTTCCTTGTCGATCGCGACGATGTCCAAGCTGCGCTGGGTCACGATTTCGTTACCCATCTGGCCGGACATCTTCTTGCCGCGCTTGGGGCCGCCGGTACCGCCGCGCTCGTTGCCGTAGCTGCTGATGGCGCCGGGGGAGCGGTGCTTGCGTTCGGTGCCGTGCGTGGCGGGCTGGCCCTTGAAGTTCCAGCGCTTCATCGTGCCGGCAAAACCCTTGCCCTTGCTGGTCGCCGTCACGTCGACGTACTTGATATTCTCGAAGTTTTCGACGGTCACGGCCTGACCGAGCGTGTAATTCGCCAACTCATCGGCGCTGACGCGGAATTCCTTGTGGAACCGCTGCGGGGCGACGCCGGCCTTGGCGTCATGACCGATGAGCGGCATCGTCGAGCGGCGGGGCTTGATCTCGTCGAACGCCACCTGAACCGCCGCGTAGCCGTCGTTTTCGACCGTCTTGATCTGCGTCACGTAGCACGGACCGGCCGCCACGACCGTCACCGGCACGCTCACGCCTTCAGGCGTGTAGTACCGCGTCATTCCGAGCTTGCGTCCAAGAATCGTCAACATGAGTCAAACCTCCGGGGGTCCGCTTGGCGGGGTTCTTGCCGTCCATGGCAGAGGAACACGACCCCTTTTTGATTTATGACGCCTTCAGCGGCGTCCTTATCTCTTATGCCTTGATCTTCACGAACACGCCGGCCGGGACGACCAGGCGATTGAGGGCTTCGACCGTGCGAGCGTTCGGATCGAAAATGTCGATGATCCGCTTGTGCGTGCGGATTTCAAACTGCTCGCGGCTCTTCTTGTCGATGTGCGGGGAGCGGAGCACCGTGTACCGCTCGATCCGCGTCGGCAGCGGGATCGGTCCCGAAACCTTCACATTCGTCCGCTTGGCGTGATCGACGATTTCCTTCGCCGACGCATCCAAGGCCTGGTGATCGTACGACTCCATCCGAATGCGAATCTTGCTGCCTTCCATCGCAAGCCCTTTGTCGTGATTGTCAAAGATCCAAGTCTGCCGGACCGCTGGCCCTATGCCACGGCCCCATCAAGCTAATTCACCCGGCGGCTCGTGGTTCCACTTCGCGTGGCCTGCGGGCCCATCCGGGTCGAAGATCGCCAAGTATAAGAGCTATGACCGCCCTGTCAACTGGCCAAGGACGAGATAATAGCCGCCCTTTCTCATCCCGGCAAATCGTCCGGCACACTTTCTTCGCCCTCCCCGGGCCGCACGCCGGTCTTGCGGTACTTGCTCCGACGCTGAGCATACTCCTCGGGCGAAACCGGCAAATCCGGGTCCGCCACGCCGTCCATGCACTGCTTGTGCAGCTTCTTGAGGAACGGCACGCACCACTGGCACCCCGTCCCCGCACCCAGACAATCGCTGATCAAACTCGCATGCACCGGCTTCTCCCGCTTGCAGAAGTTGACGATCTTCCGCTTGGAAACATGAAAACACAGGCATACGTGATCGTCGGCAAGCATGGGCGGAGTGCGGAATGAGGAGTGGGGAGTGGGGAGTGAAAGACGCCAAGACATTCTACCCACTCCATACTCCCAACTCCGCACTCCACACGCCGTTTGACTCATCACATGGAAAGGTTAACCTGTCTTCTCTTCCCCGTTAACCAGTCCACCACTGAACCAGTCAACCATAAAGGACTCCCCCATGGCCGAACAACCCGCTGCGATTACGTTCAAAGGCAACCCGATGACCCTGCTCGGCGCGGAGCTGAAGGTCGGCGACAAGGCCCCCGACTTCGCCCTGATCGCCACTGATCTATCGGAGAAGAAACTCGCCGATTACGCCGGCAAAACCGTCATTCTCTCCTGCGTCCCCTCTGTTGACACGGGCATTTGCGATGTCGAAACCCGCAAGTTCAACGAGAAGGCCGCGTCGCTTTCGCCCAACACGGTGATCCTGACCGCCAGCGTCGACCTGCCCTTCGCCATGAAGCGCTGGTGTGCCGCCGCCGGCGTCGACAAGGTGGTCCTGCTCAGCGACTACAAGACCCACGCCTTCGGCACCGCCTACGGCGTCCGCATCAAAGAGCTGGGCATCCTCGCCCGCTGCATCTTCGTCATCAAGAACGGCAAGGTGACCTACAAGCAGCTCGTCAAGGAAGTCGCCCAGGAACCCGACTACGACGCCGTCATCGCCGCCGCCAAATAAAAGGCGAAGATCCCAATCGCATCCCCCAGCCCGCCCCGCGAAAGCGCGGCGGGCTTTTCATTTGGGGCCCACGCCCCATTCGCACCGGCGCGCCGACCCCGCGATTTTTCGCCCTGTCCATGCGCCTTCGTTTTCACCTCAAAAGCCATGCATTTTCGCCTATTTTTCGCATCCCGCGCGCACCGGACGGCCCGGTGCGCACAGCATCAAAGCCCCCAGCGCGCCCGGTGCGCGATCGAATAAGGACTTATGGAAACACGTGCGCGCGCCGGAGGCAAATTTGCCATCCCGGTGCGCGAATTGCGAAACGCCTGTGCGCGAAGTGGGTGAAATGACCCAATGGGGCGGTCGCGTGAATCAACGACCGCTGAGCCAGTCCTTCCAGATGATTTCCTGAAACGCCCAGTTGCCGTTGGTCTGAAAGCCGACGGGTTCGAGTTGCTCCATCGCCGCGGCGGGGATTCCGATCCAACTGACGTGACCATCGAGAAAGAGCGTCTCGTAACCGTCGACATGACCGTAGTCGACCCCGTAAAGCGCCTCGCGGCGGACCCAATGATCGGCGACGATGGGCGTCGCAGCGGGATGCGTCATGAGCAAATTCGCCGACTCCCGCACGCTGTTGCCGAACGTCGCGCGGTAGTGATAGCTGATGCCTCTGGATTTCGCCGGTCCGGCGTGGCCGGGCGCGGGCCACCCGCCGTAGGTTCCGGGCGGAAAGCCCGAACCGCCCGTTTCCGTCACGGTGTTGACCACATCGTAAGCCAAAAGCGGATGCTTCCAGGTCGGGCAATAGAAGAGGCGCGCATCGGTCAGATAGCCCGCGGTCATCAGGTAGGCGAGACCCAGGGGCGTGTTGGTGGTGACCTGATAGGTCGAGTCAATCCCCCACAAACCGGGAAGCGCCGCGTTGCCCGGAGGCAACTGGCGCTTGGCGTCGTTGGCGTAGTTCAACAGCAGGATGCCCATCTGTCGCTGGGCCGACCCGCAGACGGTTCGTCGGGCCTGCTCGCGCGCCTGGGTCAGCGATGGCAACAGAATGGCGATCAAAAGCGCGATGATCGCCACGACGACCAGCAGTTCGATCAAGGTAAAGCCATGTCGCTTCATTCGCACGGTCGGACCCTTCCAAGGCGACGGCAACAGCACCATCGCGGTTCCGTCAACGCCGGCGCGACAGCGCCGTCAACATCAGCAGCGAAAGTCCAGCCGGAAGCGCCGTCGGCGTCGGGATCAATGTCGTCACCGTCAGGTTGTCAATCAGTTCGCCCGTCTCGAAGGCGCCGATCTGCATCCGAATCACGCCGGAGTTGTTGTTCCATGTGAAGGTGTAGTCATCGATGAGCGTGTTGCCGACGTAGGTCTTTGCATTGGCGCCGGCGCCGTCGGCGAAGGAAAGGGTGGACACGTCAATGCGTACTGTTGTCTGGCTGTTGAACGTGGTGGCGAAACTCGCCTGCGTACCGAGGTCAGCGGCATTGTCAAAGGCCTGGCTCTGGCCGTTGTTGCGCAACAGGATGCCGTAGTCGGTGTCCGAGCTGTTCACACGGGTCCCCGGATCCGACGTATCGTGGCCGACGCTGAAGGAAATCCAGTTGGTGTTGGACGAAGTCGGCGCGGTCCAATCGAACTGAACGCTGAATCCGCCGGCGGCGAGGATCGCCGTGCCCGTCGCGCCCGAGGCCCAATTGAACTGATTGGTGACGCCGAAGGGGCCGCCCGCGTTCTCGAAGCGGATACGACCGCTGCCCGATGCGGGCTTGATCATTCGCAACTGATTGCCGCTGATCGACTGCTGCGCGTGTTCGGATCGGACCACGACCGTGGACGCGAGCGTGCCGCCGAGTCGGCCCGCGGTCGAGGCGCTGTCGAAGTTGGCGTTGTCCGCGACATTGAAATTGTCGGAAAACAGAACGACTGACGCCTCGGTGATGCGAACCCCGCACAGAACCATGCACGCAACGGTCAGAAGTAAAAACGCGCGAGCCACAGGCGGTCGTTGATTTCTCATATCATTCCCTTTCTTGAACAGGTTGTTCGATCTCGCCGACGACGCTCGGCGTGAGTTTCTGATTGGAGCGTGCATTGAACGCCGCGCGGGCGCTTGCCGAAGCGTTTGCACCGGCATGCTCTTGTGAATCATCCGAACGAACGAGCGCAACGGAGAAATCGGCAAACGTGTGATAGCGATCGCCGGTGGCGTTGCCGTATCCGACGAGCGTGATGAAGTTGTCGGTCCATCCGCCGGGCACAATGTCCTGGACAACGGGCTGGTCCGCGTCATCGACGTACACTTCGACGCGCGCATCATTTCGGCCGTCGAAGGCGTTGCCATCGACCAAGCCGAAGATGCGGATCTCGACCGCATGCACCGTCGTCATGGCGGGCTTATCGCAGTAGATGAGTCCTTTGCCGCCGTTGAGCTTGTCGATCGCAAGCGCGTCCGCGCCGCGCCAGGCCTGAAGGTATCCGTTGTCGCGGAAGAGCACGCCCCAGTTGCCGTCGATCGTCGGCCCTTGTCCGCGAGCGCCCTGACCGGTCCCGCCCCAGTCCGACCGATCCGAAGCGCCGAACTGAATGCCCGCCCAATCTTCGCTGGTTCCATCGGCGTCGAGGACGGGATCGACCATGAAGCGGATGGACAGGTAGTTGTCGACGCCGCCGGCATCGACGTTGAAGTTGCGATCCGGCGAAGCGCTGACGATCGATACGTTGGACCTGCCCGAGATCAACAGAAGTCGGCCGGGCCATTTCGCATCGTTGATGCGCACTTTCTGAGTGGGGTCGTTCGCATCGACGATGTCGCCGCCGAATGCCGGATTCGCCCGGAGCAAGCCATAACCCTGCCGCCAGACGATGGGCGCGGGCGAACCGGACTGCGGGTCGACATGGGTTTGCGTCGCGCGATGCTCGTCGTCGACGGTTCGATCGAACGTATCGAGGCAAAGCACGCTTGCCCGCGAGACGATCCGTCCCGACGCGTTGAGACTGATCGATTCACCGGCAAGCAAGTTGTAGGTGAGCGGGGAGGCATCCGCCAGACGATCCACATCGACGCGCACGTGGCCGCGAAGGACACGGATATGGGGGTCTTTGCCGGGCTCGACGCGGAGTTTGAACGACGTGCCCAGATCGACCACGTGCACGCCATTGGGCAGGTCGACCGTAAACCCGTGCGCGCGTCCGGGCACATTCGCCTCAAGCTTCCCAGACGTGAGGCGGCCGCGGTTGGGCCCGGTCATTTGAAATTCGCACGGGCCGGTCAGGTCGACCACGGCGGTGGATTTGAACATGACTTGAGCGCGGCCGGCGGTCAGATGAATCGGACCGGATACGTCAGCGCCGAGGGCGTGTTCGGCATCGGCGAATTGCGCATCGTCGGAGACGTCGCTGAGGATGGCGAACGAAGCGGGAGAGGGGGAGAGGGGTTGGGGGTTGGGGGCGGGGGATTGGGAAGGCAGGAAGACGAAATACAGCGCGGCGGCGATTGCGATCAGCGCGGCGATTGCCGCGCCTGCCTTGAAGCTGAAACCTGACGTCTGAAACCTGACCGCTGATCCCCGATCCACAGCCCCCGATCCCTGATCCCCAAACCCCAAACCCCGATTCGCGACTTCCATGTGCAGATCGAGGTAGCGCATGTAGAGCCGGCGGGCGGCGGGGTCGGCCAGGAGCATCGCTTCGAGGCGCGACAGGTCCGCGTCCGTGATCGACCCATCGCAAACAACGGCGATCAGGTCGAGCAGTTCATCGAAATTCGCGGCGGGGGTCATCATGGCGTGAACCCCTCCGACTTGAGCTTGAGCGTGACGCAGTCGAGCAGGCGGCGGCGCACGCGATGGAGCGTCTTGTAGAGCGTCGCCACGGGCTGATGCGATGCGGCGGCGAGGTCGTGAATCGTCGAGTCGCGCCCGTAGCGATGATTCAGTAGATCACGCTGGGCCCCCGGAAGTTTTTCCAAACAATCGGTCAGCGCGCGGCGCTGGGCTTCGAGAAGCGGTTGCGCTTTGTCACGTTCGTCGGCGAGGGTTTCGATGAGCGTTTCGGAAAAATACTTGCCCCGCTGGCGGGCCTGCTTGCGGTGGCGGAGGACTTCGATGTAGGCGAAGCGCACCGCCCAGGGGACGAACGGCTGAGCCGGGTCATACTCGTCGAACTTGCGCCAGAGCGCGGCGGCGGTCTCCTGCATGACGTCCTCGGCGTCGGCGTCGGAGCCGAGCAGCGTGCAGACGTAGCGATAGACCTCCTGCTCGCAGGCGGCGAAACGTGCGACGAAATCATGCGTCGGCTCAGGGGACATTTCGGGGCTCCATATCTTCTCATCCTTTGGGGGAGGGATTGAGACAAAAAAGTTCGGAGTGGGGAGTGGGGGAACAGTACCAGACGCTTCGCCGCGGAGCCGGCTCAGCGTCGGCGTGGGCCGGCCTTTCACTCCGCACTCCCAACTCCGCACTCCACACTCCGCGTTCCGCACTCTTTCATAACTCTCGGTTTTGCACGATAATAGCGTTTGATGGTTCAGGGCGGACATGACGATGGTTTGCCGCATTGCGATGCGCATCGGGAGCGGGCAGCGGCGTGGTTCTGCACGTTGTGCAAGGCGCCCAAGTGCGATGAATGCGTCAATCACACGGGGATGTACGCGGGGGAGAACGCGGCTTGCAAGTTGTGCGGGGGTCGTGCGGTGGCGCTGCCGACGATGCGCGGGGCGCGGGAGGAGGGGATGCGCGGGGCGGGGGTGATTGATCCGCGGGAGCAGCGTTGGGAATGGATCAGGGATGTGGTCGGGCCGCCGGTGGTGTTGAATGTTTTGTGCTGGGTGCAGTTTTTGTTTACATGGTCGAGGCATGACACGGGGGCGGGATTGACGGCGGTGTTGGTATGGACGGTCGGGCCGGCGGCGGCGCTGGGGGCGACGGCGTGGATGCTCAATAGCTGGTTGGACATTTACTACGGGGCGATCGGGCCGTGTGCGGCGAAGCTGGGCGTGCTCGGGCTGGGGATGCATCTGCTTCAGATGCTGCTGTTGAGTGGATACAGTTTCGCCTTCGCGGGGGATTTGACGGACCAGACGCTGGTGCAGGCATTGAGTGTTTTGTTTCCGATGATCTTCGCGGTGCTGATGCTGCCGGCGGGCTTGTTTTATCTGGCGGCGGAGTATTTGTTCGAGTTGTCGCCGGTCGAGGCGGTGGCGACGGCGACGAGTTTTTTCGTGATGTACACGGTGGCGATGCTGGTGCTTTCGCTGGGCGGGGCGCCGCTTTGAGGGGGCGGATCATGAGCGTGGGAGCCCGACGATGAAGTGCGAAGTTCGTTGCCCGGGTTGTCGGACGGACTATGCAGTCGAGCCGGGGGCGGCGGGGGCGATGATTTTGTGCTGGTGCGGCGTGCGGTTTGTGATGAAAAGGGAAACGGGTGCGGGGGAAGTCGTCGAGGGCGAGCGGGTCAGTCGGGAGGCGGCGGAGGCGTGGACGGGGAAGCGGTTGGAGCCGTGCCCGCGGTGTCATGCGCTTCGGGAGGCGGGGATGGTGGTGTGCACGGCTTGCGGGTTTGATGTGCGGACGGGCCGGTCGGCACCGCGGGAGAACGAGGTATTGGCGGAGCAGCGTCGGGCGGCGACGGCGAGCGATCGCGCGGCGAACAAGTTCCGCGACTTCACGGCGCCGGCGCTGCTGTTGATGTTGGCGACGCTGATCGAATTGGCGGTGCTGTTCGATCCGGTGCGGCTGCTGATTGATCTGACCGGCGGGACGGTGCTGATGATCATGGGTGCGGCGGCGATCAGTCGTGTGGTCGGCGTGGAGTTTTCGCCGACGGATTCGGCGGCGCTGAAGCTATGTGCGATGGGGATGGCGACGGCGGTCGGGCGGGATGTGGCGCTGCATTGGCTGGCGCCGGCGATGCCGAGCGGGGGATTCATCAGCGCGGCGCTGGGGTCGATCGCGGCACTGGCGCCGTTGGCGATGGCGCTGTTGATCATCCCGGCGGTGATGCTGGCGCTGATGAGCCGGTGGTTTTTCCAGACGGACCCGCACGAGACGATGGCGTCGACGGCGGTGTTCTTGTTCGTGCAGACGGTGTTGTTTGCGATTTTGATTTCGACATGAATGAACGCACCCTGTTTTGCCGATAGCAAGAGTGCGCTTACCGCGGCACTTCCGACGCGGCGAAGCCGAATCTTCCGACTGGGGAACATTCTGTGGGATTTTCGACATCTTTGATTGCGCGAGGGGGCGAGGTTTCGCCCGCGCGGCTCGTGTCTCCGCCGTTGTACGGTTGGCTGCTGATTGCGGCGGCGGCGGGGTTGATGCTCATGACGAGCATCGGGCGCGTGGGGCGAAGCGGGGCGTGGAGTCTGGACCTGCCGTTTTTCTATGCGGCGGGCAAGTGCTGGATCGACGGCGATTCACCTTACGATCAGACGTCGCTCGTCGCGCACTCCCAAGGCACGATTACGAATGACAAATCCCCCTTCGCCTATCCGCCGACGATCGCACCGTTCTGTATGGCGTTGGCGTTGTTCGCGTGGCCGATGGCCTGCTGGATCGTTTTCGCCATCAACATGATCTGTATCGCCGTGATCGCCCTGCTGACGTACGAGCAGGTTATCGCCCAACTCGGCCCGGCGCACGGCGGGCGCGCTGCCGTCGCAGCGGCATTCATCATCGGCATGCCCGCCACCTCGCACGTCGTCTGGATGGGCCAGTCCACGCTCATGGTCGTCGCCGCCGTCTACCTTGGCTGGCGCGCCAAGCAATACCATTATCCGCTCCTGGCAGGCGTGCTGCTGAGCTTCGCCGCCATCAAGCCGCAGTTCGTCATCCTGCCTTTCCTCTGGATCATTCTTGAAATGCGGCATTGGAGGCACCTGGTCGTCGCCGCCTGCGTGGCTCTCGTCCTGATTGCCTATCCCATGCTCATGCGCGGCCCGGTCAACTGCATTCACGACTGGCTCGCCGCCGTGCATGCTTACCAATCGCATCGCTATTCCGCCCTCGGCGGCGAACACATCATGGGCTTGCCCAGTCTCCTCGTCGCCGCCGGCCTGCCCGCGCCGCCGCTGATGCCGCTGATGCTGGTCATCGGCATCGCTCTGTTCGTCTGCCGGCGACGCATCCGCACCGAGGACTTGCTCGCCGTGTTCACCCTCGCAACGCTCGGCCTCGTCTACGCCCACGACTACGATCTGTGCTTCATTGCTCCCACCATCGCCGCCTTCGCCATATATGCTCACCGCCGGCTGAACATCGCTCTGGCCGCGCTCGCCCTCGCAGTCCTTCTGTACATCCCCCACCGCCTTGTGCGGATACTCGATATGCCCTTGATGCTGCATTGGCGCACGCTGGTTCTCCTCGCCGGACTCGCCCTGCTGTTATGGCTCAACGCCCAGGCCGATCAACCCGCCGCACCACCCCGCCAATCGCAGCCCGATTGAACTGGAGGGTTCCGCCGTGAAATGGTTTGTCCTCATTGCGACCATCGTCTGCAACGTCAGCTCCAACACGCTGCTGAAGGTCGGCGTGCGCCAGATCGTGCACGAGGGCGGGCTATGGGCGGTGATCCGCTCGGCTGTGAACCTGCCGCTGCTGGCCGGCGTCATCCTCGCCGGGGCGACGCTGCTCAGCTACATGGCCACGCTCAGCCGCTTCGACCTGAGCGTCGCGTATCCGACGGTCACCGCGTCGGCGATCCTGCTTGTCAGTCTCATGTCGCTGATCTTTCTCAATGAGGCCATGCACGTCTATCGCGTCATCGGATGCATCCTCATTCTGATCGGCGTGAGTCTGCTGTTCGTAGAACCCCCAACCGCCCCCGCGGTCCAGTCCCCCGCCGACGCACCGCTCAATTCCTCCGCCCCCGCCAAGTGATGCCATACCGGGACGCGCCCCATGCTCAATGTCGACGGCCATTCGCACGATCAAGCCGATGACTCCGATCCGGTGGACACGCCGGACAGGCCGGCCTATCTCGTGGTCGATCTGGACGGTTGCCTCGTCTCGATCGACACGCTCTGGGAATCCTTCTTTCAAGGCATCATCGCCTCGCCCTTGCGATGCTTGTCCGTGCCGCTGTGGCTCCTGCGCGGCAAGGCGTATTTCAAGGCGCAGGTCAGCGAGATTTGGCAACCGGACGTGACGCATTTCCCGTACAACCCGCAGGTGCTCGATCACATCCGCGCCCGACGGGCCGCGGGCGCCCGCACCGTGCTGGCCACCGCGGCGCATCAGTCCATCGCCCGCGCCGTCGCCGAGCACGTGGGACTGTTCGACGATGTGCTGTGCAGCGACGGGCAACACAATCTCTCCGGCTCGAACAAGGCGCGCGCCATCGACCAATACTGCAACAGCGAGCGATTCGAATACATGGGCGATTCCGCCGCGGACCTGCACGTCTGGCCCCACGCCGCCCGATGCGTCGCCGTCGACCCGGCCCGATCGGTCGAGCGAAAGCTGCGGGCGATCAACCCCCGCGCCGATGTGTTGCGACACCCGCGCCCCTCCCGCCTCGCCGCCATGATCCGCCTCCTCCGCCCGCACCAGTGGGTCAAGAATCTGCTCATCCTCGCCCCGCTGGCGCTGGCGCATAAGCTCACGGACCCGAAGCTGATCCTGCTCTCGCTCATGACGCTCGTGTGCTTTTGCCTGGGTGCGTCGGCGACGTATGTGTACAACGATCTGGCGGATGTCGAGACGGATCGGCGACACGCCCGAAAGTCCCGCCGCCCCCTCGCCGCCGGGCACATCGGCTCCATGCACGCCGCCGTCGTCGCCGCCGCGCTGCTCGTCTTCGTCATGGCGCTGGCTGCATGGGTCGATCCCAAAGTCCTGATCCTGCTCGTCGTCTACGTCCTGGTCACCACGCTCTACAACATCTCCTTCAAGCGCAAGGTCTTCATCGACGTCCTGACCCTCACCGGGCTCTACACGCTTCGCCTTTTCGCCGGCTGCGTCGCCACGGGCATCGTCATTTCCGAATGGCTCCTGGCCTTCTCCGTCTTCTTCTTCCTGAGTCTCGCCCTCACCAAGCGCTACACCGAGCTGGACGCCAGTCAGGGCAAGCTGCTCAACACCCGCCGCGGCTACCGCATCGAGGACGTGCCGCTGGTGGGCAATCTCGGATCGACCAGCGGGTTCATCGCCGTCCTGGTCCTGGCGCTGTACGTCAACAGCGACGCCGTCGCCGTGTACCATGAGCACAGTCTGCTGTGGTTCATCTGTCCGCTGATGCTCTACTGGATCGCGCGCGTCTGGTTCCTGGCCTACCGGGGCGAACTGCACGACGACCCCGTCGTCTTCGCCGCCAAGGATCGACATACCTACATCATCGGCGCCCTGTGCGTCCTGACCTTCGTCCTCGCCTCGACCGGCTTCGACTGGATTTCCCGCCTGTTTTGACGGGTCGCCGCCTGTGCCCCTCTCGCCGACCCCGTCACCCCGCAACCGCGAGCCGGATTTTCACATTGACAGGCGCGCCCCCCCTCTCATGATCAGCTCGAACGGGCGATTTTCGGATTGCATCAAAAAGTCGGACTACGTACAATACCGCGACTTGGGATGGGCGATGACTTTTTTTGAGATTGATCCGTAGAAAGGGAGACAATCATGATGTTCCGTGTTGTTAATCGGGTTCGGGTGCTTCCGTTGGTCGCTGCCGCTTGTGTCGTTCCCGTGCTCACGCCGCAGGCCCATGCCTTCAACATCTCCACCAAGGCCATCGCCCTGACCGGCGACAACGCCCCCGCGGCCAACATGCCTTTCACCAGCTTCCTCGACGGCTCCATCAACGACAAGGGCGCCATCGCCTTCTCCGCTTCCTACACCGACCCCGGCGCCCTCGGATTCGCCAACGGCGTCTTCCTCAACGACACCACCGGCCTCTCCTCGATCGTCATCAGCGGCCAGACCTTCAACTCCGGCCCGTTCAACGCTGAGACGTTCAGCATCAACAACATCAAGCCCGACATCAACAACGACGGCACCGTCGTCTTCAACACACGCTCCATCTACCGATTCTCCAACGGCACGCTCACGCAGTTGACCCCCTCGTCCGGGTCCATCGCCGGCACGTTCTTCGCCTCCGGCTCGTCCACGCCTTCGATCAACAACAACGGCCAGATCGCCTTCGAAGTCACCGAATTCCGAAACAGCGCACTGGAAGACTCCATCTTCCGCATCAACGGCACGACCGTCACCAACGCCGTGCACGGTTCCGACGCCGCCCCCGGCGGCGGAACCTATGGCAACATCCGATTCAATTTCTTCATCGGCCTCAATGACAACGGCCAGATCGCCTTCGCCTCGCCCAACGGCGGCGGGTCGTCGCCCAATGCCGCCTATTTTGTCGATGAATTCAACACTCCCTCGCTCATCGTCAAGCAGGGCGACGCCGCACCCGACACCGGCGGCGGCACGGTCGGCGATTTCATGAACCTCGTCTCCCTCAACAACAGCGGCCACGTCGTCATCTCCACGTCCATCGCCGGCGGCAACACCACCTTCGCTCTCTACCGCTCCACCGACACGACCCCCGTCCAGATCACCGCCATCGGCAAACCCCTCTTCACCGGCACCACCGAGTTCTTCTCCTCCGGCAAGATCAACAATCTCGATGACGTCGCCTTCGATGCCGACACCGTCGTCGACGGCCAGTTCCATCTGGGCACGTTCGTCTCCCTCAACGATGGTTCCGTCCTGCCCGTCTTCACCCCCGGCCGCAAGCTCAACGTCGCCGCCGGCGATTCGCGCACCATCGCTTCGAGCCGAACCCTCGACTTCAACAGCGCCGGGCAGATTCTCGCCGAGGTCGTCTTCACCGATGGCTCGCGCGGCCTGTTCACCGCCAACACGCGCAACGTCGCCGCCAAACTCACCACCGGGTCGCCCGTGAGCATCACGCAGTCCGTGACCGTCCCCGCCCCCGCGGCCAGTTCCTTCACCCTCGCCTTCGACTACCAGTTCGTCACCGGCTCCGGCTCGCTGACCGTCGACCTGGGCTTCATCAACGGCCTCATCCAGATCACCGGCGGCGGAACCCCGATGGACTCCTTCGCTCACTTTGAAAACACCTTCAACTTCCCCCTCGGAAACCCCGGTGATCTCGTCGACCTGACCTTCACCTTCAACGATTCCCAGTCCGGCTCCGTCCTCCTGCTCGACAACGTCTCCCTGCCCGGCCTGGTCAACGGCGACTTCTCCGATGGGTACGAGTCCTTCGTCATCTCCGGCCCCGGCCACGCCGACCTGACCGGCCTGGAAGCCCTCGACCCCGCCCCCGTCCCCGAACCCTCCGCCCTGCTGGGCCTGCTGGCCTTGGCCGCCCCGCTGCGCCTCCGCCGCCGGGCCTGACCCCCGCGCCTCATCAACACCCCTCAACCCCCGGTTCCGCCGGGGGTTGTTTTTTTCTGAGCCCTCCCCTGCAAGGGGGAGGGTTGGGTGGGGGTGAATCTTGTCAGCCCCAAGCCGCGTCCGCATCGAAACGAAACCCGCGTGAACTGATGCGCTTCACCCGCCCCCAGCCCCGCCCTCAAGGGCGGGGGGCCGGAAAGCCCTCCCCCGTTGACGCGGAGGGCTGCCTGCGGTGAGCAACGCCAAACCGGGTGGGGGTCAATCACATCCGCCCACGGCCGCACCGGCGTCGAAACATCACTTCGCCCGAGCGCTCGTCAATTTTTTACTTGACATACACATATCCGTTGGTAAACTCACCCGCGAAAAATCGGTCGGACGCTTTAACGCAGAACGTCTCAAAACTTATTTGTCAACGGAGAGATTTATGACGACCAATCGTCTGATGGTGTTGTGTGCGGTTGTTCTATGCATGGTCGGTGGCTTGAATCGGGCTGAGGCGGGCAACGTGCTGATCTTTCAGGGAACGGTGACCGGCACGTCCATCCTCCCCGGCGCGATCACGCTGACGGGCGCGAGCTCGGTCACCACGACCGATTCCACCACGTTCAACGCCCAGTTGACCGGGCACACATGGGACGTGGTCATCTATTCGGAAATGGAAAACGCCACCTACGAAGACTCCGCCACGCAGCTCGCCGACTACCTCGCCGGCGGCGGCAAGCTCATCGGTTTCACCTACCGAACCGATGGCCTGTCCGTGCTGCTGGGCGCTGATTTTGCCGTCAGCTCCAATCCCTACATCCTCGATAATGATCCGGTCAGTCCGATCTACACCACGCCCTACACCCTCGATACCGACGGCCAGCCCAACAACTCCTTCGTCGGCGGACACGGACACACCACCGACTCCTCGCACGGCTGGCACCCCGACAGCAATTCGACCGGTCTGGGCAACGTGAACTTCGGCGGGTTTCAGGCCATCCTCGGCAACAGCGGCAACTCCATCCTCAACGCCACCCTGTCCGACAACTACGACACGCTCAGCGAAGGCGAACGCCTCGTCGCCAACGAGATTCTGTTCCTCGCGCCCGACATCGCCCAGCCCGTCCCCGAACCGACCAGTCTCGCCGCCCTGACCGCGATGACTTTGATCATGACCACCCGCCGCCGCCGCCGCTGATCAGAATCAATAGCACAATCCCCCCAACCCCCGGTTCCGCCGGGGGTTGTTCTTTAAGCCCTCCCCCGTTGAGGGGGAGGGTTGGGTGGGGGTGAATCGTATGAGTTGGACTTGTGTCCGCATCGAAACGAAACCCGCGAGAACGGATGCGCTTCACCCGATGACGCCTTCCCGACGCAGCGCGATGCCCCCTGAAAAACCGCAATTTCGTTGACGGCTTAACAGCCCTATCAGTAATATAGCGATGGTTGAAAATGAGATCGGTGCGAGTCGGAACGGGATATTCCAACTATGAAATCGTCAATTCTCGCGGCGGCGGTTGTCGGTGTGCTGTCCATTTGTCTATCCGCTTCGGCGGCGACGCTCGTGCGGCAGGTCACGCAGATCGTCGACGAGCAACTGGTGGACGAGAGCGGCATCGGAACTTTCTACGTGAACGACTACGCCCACTTCGCCGGGGATTCGCCGAACCTCACGCAGGACTTTTCCGTCGACAAGACGCTGACCTTCCGATTCGAAGCGCCCGCCGGATCGTATTTCCTCGTCACGCCCCCCGGGCCGGGCTTCGACCTGTACCTCCGAATTCAGCTCAACAATCCGGTCGTCGGCCCCTACATCAGCGGCGTGACCCTCGATGGCTTCAACTACATCGACACGCAAGGAACCGTGCCCGCCGGCCTGGGCTACTACTCGCAGGTCAGCACGCACCCGTTCTTCTACGTCGAAGCCGGCACGCCGGTCACCGATCCCTTCCGATTCAGCGCCTTCGAAGTCTCCTTCTCCTTCCCCGCCGGCTTCACCGCCGACCTCGTCAACTACGGCATCATCTACACCGTCCGAGGCCAGCGCAAGATCGAAGTCGAAAATGAAAGCGACGCCCCCCCGCCCGCCGTCAACTGGATCCAGATCGTCACCGTCCCCGAACCCTCCAGCGCCGCCCTGATCACCCTCCCCGCCCTCGCCGCCGCGATCTATCGCCGCCGCTGATCTCGCCGCCTCGTCTTCGAAGCTTTCAACTCCGCCGCGACGCGCCCGATGATCGGCGTGGAATCATCTGATTCACCATTGTCGATGACCGGGGGTGCGGCATGTCCGACGAATATGAATTCGACGAAGCTGCGGGGGATGGCCATGCGATCGACGAAGCGGAGTCGCTCGATGTGTCGCCGGTCGAGGAAGGCGATCTGATCGAGCCGGGCGTGGTGTGCGCGCACTGCATGGCGAGCAATCGGCCGATGGATGAATTCTGCTGCGAATGCGGCATGCCGATCGGGCAGTATGTGTGGAACCAGCCGTTTCAACAGATCGCCGCCAGCGGGTGGGCGTACCAACGGGCGACGAGCGGGCGGATTTCGCGCGTGATGATCATCGGCATCTGGCTGATCTTCGGACCGGGCGTGGTGATCGCTCCGGTCATGCTCATTTCCGCAATGCTCTCGGGTAGCCACATCACGATGTCCGTTGGCGACGCGCCCGGCGGGTCCAATCCGAGATTGGTCAGCCCCGATGACATCCTCGAACGCGACATGGACACGGGCCGCTGGACGCAGTGGCTGCTCCTGCTGGGTCAAATCGCCGGCGGATGTTTGGAGCTGGCGCTGTACATCGTCTACGTCATGATCCTCGTGCGCGTCACCCGCGCCTATCAGCGACAACGCCTTGACGCTCCGCATCAATCACCCTCGTGAACGACGCCACGCACGCGCGGTGTCCGAAAGCCCTCCCCCTGCGAGGGGGAGGGTTGCTTGCGGTGAGCAACGTCGAACCGGGTGGGGATGAATCACATCAGCCCCCGACCGGCGTCCGCGTCGAAACGAAACGCGCGCGAACTGATGCACCTCACCCGCCCCCAGCCCCGCCCTCAAGGGCGGGGGGTCGGAAGAACCCGCGCGCGATTGCGGGCGCGGGGGTCAGCAGCCGTGCAGGCCCATGTTGAAGATGATGAAAAAGTCCAGCATCACCGCGCCAACCGGGGCGGCGATGGACCATGTGAGATAATCGGTGATGGACCGGCCCTTGGCGGCGGCCTTCACGAATGGGATGCCCACCAGACCCAATAGGAGCATCACGCCATTGGTGATAGGACCGATGGCGATCGCGATGGCCAGCGCACCAAAGCTGCGATCCTGCCACGCCATCATCAGCAGGATGAGATTCGCGATGACGAGCGGAATCAGGAAGATCGCGATCGACAGGCGATTATCCGAATCAGCGGGATGCGGTTGAGACATGATACCCTCCGGTTGCGAAATTCTATCCGACTATTCACGCGGGGCGAGGGGGACGTGCGCGGCGGTGAGGTAGCGGTCGAAAAGCGATTGCGGGTCGGCGCTCGTCGCGATCGACCGGCTGGATGGCCCGTCGTACATGTGGATTCTTTGGCAATGAAAGCAGATGACATAATCGATGGTTCGCCCGGCGTGTTCGATGCGGATGGCGTGATGTGGCTCGAAACACATCATCCTGAATTCGTCATCGGGTCGAGCCGCTGCCTGAAGCGTGCGCATGATCGCGCGGCGGTCGTCGGCATCGGCGATCTGCGTCTTGCCGAGGACAGGACAAAGGTGAAAAACCTCCGCATCCGCGGGGGCCATACTTCCGGGCTTCCCTCGCAATTCCTGCGGCTCAATCGAATAAAGCGTCAAATGATCGGGTTCGAGAATGGGCACATTGCCATCGGGGCTCGGCGGGAGATAGTCGTTGCGATTGATCATGAACAGCAGCGCGATGACCGCGGCAACGACGGCGACACCCACCCCGATGGATCGCTTCATGCATGCATCATAGCTTGATATCACGTGCGCGCTCTTACTGATGCGCTTCACCCGCCCCCAGCCCCGCCCTCAAGGGCGGGGGGTCCGAAAGCCCTCCCCCTGCGAGGGGGAGGGTTGGGTGGGGGTGAATCGCATCAGCCCCCCGCCGCGCCTGCGTCGAAACGAAAGCCGCGCAAACTGATGCGCTTCACCCGCCCCCAGCCCCGCCCTTGAGGGCGGGGAGAATGAAAATCACTCGGTGGTGAAGGCGACGCCGATGCGGTGGGTGACGCCTTTGAGGTGTTGGCAGTAGCGGACGGCGCCCTTGAGGATGGGGCGGCCGGGGAGCATGTCGAAGCGGGCGTAGACGGCGGTGCCTTTGTGGAGGAACTGGTCGTAGGCGAAGCCCAGGCCGGTCAGGGAGATGTCGACGGTTTTGACCTGTGCGTCGCGCTTGGTGATGGTCAGGCCGGCTTCTTCTTCGATGGCGATCGAGAGCGTGGTGTGCCAGCGATGGCGGGCGGACTGGCGTTTTTCGGACCAGTCGTGGATGAACTCATTTTCCAGGAGCAGTTGCAGCACGCGCTGCTGCGGCGAGACGGCGGGCGCATCGGGGGCCGCCGGCACATCCGGCCCGCCGCCGTCCGGCCAGTCGGGCCCGACGTACACGCGGAAGCTCGTGCCGATGACCTTGGCGACCTTGTCGAGCAGCGCCTGATCGAGCGTCGTCCCGGCCGGGATCAGGATGCGGCCGTACATGTCGCGCAGCGCCCCGGGCAGCGGCTCGCCCATCGGCAGCGCCTGCGTCAAGATCGATCGTGGCTCAAGCGTCGTCGCCATGGTGTCATCCCCGCCAAGATGGGACTCACACCCAACATCGACCCGTTGCGCGGCTCACTTAAAACCGAACCGCCCCCAACGAAAATCGCAAACCCCCGCTCGCGCGGCAGTTTGCGATTTATCCGGACAACATCCGACATTTCGCCGACTCGATCAATACCCCCTAGGGGAAGCGAACACCCCTCGAATTCCTCGAAGAAAACGCACGATTCGGACCCACGCGGCGCACAAAGCGGCGCACCAGCCGCCGGGGCCGCCGACGCCGACCTCGCGGGCCTCGCCGCCGCCTGGCCCCACCTGCCCGAAGCCATCCGCCAACGCCTGCTCGGCCTGGCCGAGGGGGCGTCGCTGCGGGAGTGAAGGTGGACGAACGGTTGGCCGATGTGTATAGTATCGATATACACGATGAGGCAGTCATGGATCGAACCCAAGCCATCGCAGCCCTGCAACAGACCGGCAACCTGCTGGCACAGGCAGCCCGCAACGACCGGGTGACCGTCATCCTTGGCGGGGCCGTGGCGGCGATGGTTGTTGCGGACCTGCCCGCCACGCGCGTGACACACGACTGCGACGTGGTGGTCAGTGAACCTGATGCGGGTTGGGAAACCGTCCACGATGCTGCGCGGCAGGTTGCCGAGAAGCGTGGTCTGCCCGCTGACTGGCTTAATCGTGACAGCCGCATGTACGCCCACCTTCTTCCGATCGGTTGGCGAAAGCGTTGCGAAGCGGTTGGCCGGTTCGGGCCGCTGGAGGTGCTGGCCATTGGTCGCCGTGATTTGATGGCCATGAAACTCATGGGCGCGCCGGTTCGACCGCAGGACCTCGAAGACATCATCGCCATGCGGCCGACCGCTGACGACATCGCCTTCCTGCATGAGCACCTCGATCGCCTCGATGCAGAATCACTCTCGCGCGAAACCTACGATGCCCCGCGAGCGATTCTCGATGACCTGGAGCCCTGCAATGAACCGTCCTGACCTCGACAACACGATTGCACGCTGGTCGCGGGTGGGTGTTCTGTTCGGCTCCCGCCCCGCACGCACCACGCCAGACCTCGAACGCCTTTTGCTCGACACCGCACGTCTGGCCCCGGGAAACGCGCGTCTGTTCTATCTGGCGGTCACGTGGTTGAGCCGGTACGGCAACTTCATCGCACGTCATCGACTTAAGCGACTGGTCGAGACGGACCTCGAAGCGGACAAACAACCGATTCTCGGTGCGTTGCTCGCGCTGGCGGTCAAGCACGTTGCATCGCGGGAACTGCTGGTCGCCGCCGAGGTGTGCAGCCCGGCCGACGCCCCGCGTCCGCTGTTCGACGTGCAGCGCAGGTCGCCTGCCCTTGCGAAGATCGCTCAAAACCATGCATGTGCCGAAGGCCTGCGATGGAACCTCTGGCTGCCGGATGAACCACCCAAACTCGATGCCCTTCGGCCCGCCCGGTGGATCATCAACCAGAACCACGATTATCTCGACCGCATCGTCCGCAAGGGTGACCTGCGATGTTCCATCCTGCTAGTGCTGCGCTACGACACGCCAGGCGGCAGTGCCGATTCCGAGGTCGCCTTGGCCGAGAAGTGTTCAGCCAACCGCATCGCCGTCCGGAACGCACTGGACGACTTGGAACGCGAGGGCTACGCCCTCCGCCAACCCGAACCCGGGGCACGCAACATCCGCATCGCCCTGGCCTCATCCCCAGCGCCTTTGGCCGTCGGCTGATCGCGCCCCATCCCCACTGACAGAACCGCCAAAACCTGCCGCCCGTTCCGCCCACGTTCGCCGGTGTGGCGAACCGTTGGTCATCGACCAACCGTTCCACCACGTCACCGTTCGCGCCCACGGCCCAACGTCGCCCAACCCCGCCATACCGTGGGCCACGGTTCCTCCGTGGCGATGGCTTCAGGTAATGCCGCCGGGAACAGTCACGATTGGGAACTGACTTTCCTTCGTGAGAAATATAGGCTTGGGCACTGCCACCTGCCGCGCCCATCTGCGGTAGCCACAAAGGCGCGACGTCCGGGCCGCACGGTTCCTTCCTCGCCATCCCGCCACCCGACCGCGATGGGAACGGTCGCGTCCCACCTTTTTGTTTGTTGCAGATGACGAACAGATGGCCGCCGATCCAAAGGTCCAAAAGGTCCAGAAGGTGACCCCCCGGTACTTCTGAATCTTTTGGACCTCCGAACCTGCCCGCACACGCCGCGATGGCGCGTTACGGAAAAAACGCCACGCTCAGAACAAACTGTGTCTACCACCGCGACTGGTTCCGCTGGCATCACTGAGAATCGCGCCGGGAAGGAACCATGCGATTGGCTTAAAGCCGGCCTGCCGCCCGCGCCGGTTCCACGTCGTCAGTCTAACTGATAAACTGATAGGAAATTTGATTCCAGGCGGGCCGGGATCGGTGGCTTGGGGGTGAGGGGTTAACTGATAGGAAATACTGATAGGAAATTTGATTCCAGGCGGGCCGGTGTCGTGGGCTTGGGGGGTGAGGGGTTAAGAATCAGACGACGTGTGTTGCTGACGGTCACAAAGCCCTCGGGCTGCTCCTTTTTGGCCGCTTCGAGAATGTCCTTGTCGAGAAAGTATTTTCCGCCCTGCGATTTGGACTTGGGCACGAAAAAC